>CAIYWF010000245.1 GCA_903929845.1 uncultured Chlorobiaceae bacterium
CCAAGCAAGGGGGAATTATGGAACTCCCCACCGTAACTTCTGCCACCGCCAAAGGTGACTCCAAGCGCACCGGCATAAGCGCATTCTGGATATCCGGCATTGGGACTTGCATGAAGTCTGGCACCCTGACGAACTGCTTGAAAGATATCATAAACCCGGAGTTTAGTGATCACCGCAGCAAGTGCGATGACGAGACCCGTCACTCTTGCTGGCAGATAGTTGGCAAGATCATCCAGCCTGGCGGCAGCCCAGCCAAATTCAAGGTAGCGTTCATTTTTATAACCAAAGGTGGAGTCGAGCGTATTGATCGCTTTGTAGGCAATGGCACCGACCGGACCGAAGAGCAGCGCATAGAAGAGAGGCGCAGTGACACCATCAACGCTGTTCTCCGCAACACTCTCGGTGGCGGCAAGCGCTATGCCGCTGGCAGACAAGGCTGCAGTATCGCGACCAACGATAAAGGAGACCTTCTTGCGCGCCAGCTCAATATCGTCGGCATCAAGGGCTTTCCGTACCTCTTCGGCATGATCGCCAAGATCCTTGACGGCAAAGCAACTGTACATAATATAGATGGCCACGGCCATGCCTGCCACAGGATGCACTGTCGTCGCCAATGCAACGAGCAACCCGGCAATCCCCGCAGAGCCTCCGACAACAACCAGAACGGCCAGAATACCTGCCAGCCGAAGAGGCAGAGCAGTACGCCTCAGCAACGACTCGGTCTGCAACGCAAACCATCCAATGCCCCTGACCGGATGAGGCATCCAGCGTGGATCGCCAAAGATGAGGTCAAGCGCAAATGCAGCCAGAAGAAGAAGCTCAGGAGTAGCCATGAATCAGGGGGATATATAACATGCTATTCACAGCCCTTCTACAACCGCAATCGGCAACCCTGTACAATTTGAAATCGTTTCGATGTCAAAACCTGCATCTTTAAGCCTTGTTGCAACTTCCAATGCTTTTTGCTGAATACCCTCTGCCTTTCCTTCAGCTTTACCCTCCGCTTTACCCTCATCATAAGCGGTATCAACAACATTCTTCAGGTCTCGATAAATCTTGAGGCTCTCTTCATAAGCCTCTGCCTCAACACTCGAATACCGGTCAATTTCAGCAAGCTCAAATACTTTGCGGAAAACCTTCTCCTGAAGACGAGCCGGACGATCGGTGAGTTCCGGCAGGTGCCGGAGGAGAAAACACCATTTGTCGAAGTCTGTTGCAAGCTCATCAATCGTTTTTGTGAACTTGGGTAGCTCAAGATAAATAAACGTCAGCTTATCATACTTTACTTCGTGGTGAACAACGTCGTTGTCGGCTTTATCCTCATCAAACACGAAATCAAGAATTCCTAACATATACACCGCTTTCAGGCAGAAATTCCACGATCCGCTCTGAGCCTGCTGTTGAATTGGAAACGTGGCATAGAATATCGAGCGGTCTTTGAAATAGTTCTGCTTTGCCCGCTGCATCTCAACAATAAATTTTTCCCCTTTCTCGTTTTCACAGTAGAGATCAAAGATTGCCCGGCGGTCGTATTCACTACGCCCAACCTGTTCATGGGGCAAAAATGAAAGGTCTGAAACTATTCCCG
>CAIYWF010000246.1 GCA_903929845.1 uncultured Chlorobiaceae bacterium
CTGCTGAACCAGCAGGACGAGCGTTACAAACGCCTGCTCTACTTTGAAGACGGAAAAAAGATGGCCGACCACATTGTTCGGGCCATCAACCCGCACATCAACACGGAAGAGTACATCCGTCCTGTTTTCAACTACTACAACCGGTTCGGAAGTACAAAATATGTCAGTGGCAACACCTCCAAAGAGGTATACCCCGCAACAAAAAGCCATGTCAACTATGTCGCCATGGACAGCGGCTGGGAAGGAATAGCTGCCAAAACTCTTGAAGAGCTGCCGCAGGTTATCAGCTATGTCAAAAACCAGTTCCTCGGTTTTACCGTGCCCTACGTCAAGGAGGGTCAGGATAAGCAGTACTATCCTGACTTTATCGCCCTGATAGCAACTCCGGCTGGAGAACCGCTCAACCTCATGATTGAAATCAGCGGCATGAGCAAAGACAAGGCAGAAAAGAAATGGTTTGTCGAAAACCGTTGGCTTCCTGCCGTCAACGCCGTGCATGAAAAGTACGACTTTGGTCGCTGGCACTTCATCGAGGTAGCCAACGACATCCGCGACATAAAGACACAGTTGCTTGATAAAATTCAGAAAATAAACTTATAGGTTGATTTTTATGAAGCTGGTTCGTATTATTACCGACAGGGCTACTGGGGAAGGTTTGTACGCAATCCGGTTTACCGCAGGCCAGCCTGACGAGTTTGAGCGGCTTTTTGACCTTTGGATTCGGGATACGGGTTATCTTTACCGCTTTTTTCAGGATCACAGGAGCGAAGTACAAAGCGGCATATACAAAGGGATATCTGTTGAACAAGCGGTCAAAGCTACTCGTCATGAGGCGAAACTTCTGCAGCAAACCATAGTGTCGCTTGCGGAGAACGGTATTTCAGGCCGCCAGCAAGTGTTGCAGAATATCTTTCAGCCGCTCAACAACAATGAGTATACCCTGAAGCCTTTGCAGAAAAGCAAGGCACGGGGCAACAGGGAAAAACGATGGTTGCGAATCTATGCAATACGCTTTGCGGCAAATTGCTTTGTTATCACCGGTGGCGCTATAAAAGTGACACTCAGTATGGAGACCCCTTATTTGCAGGAAGAGCTGCAGAAACTTGAAAAAGTCAGGCAATTCCTTGTTGACCATGATGTACGAGACCAAACTGATTTTGAATATCTGGAGATATGAACCGATGACCATAAGCAACATGAAAGAAAAAATTGATAACCTCCTCTCAAAAGAGCCTTCGCGCTGGATGGAAAAAGCGTTACGCGATGAGGCAAATGAGGCCTGGCTGGAGAGGTCTTCCAATATCGCGCTGCGTATTCTTGGAGCTTTACAGCTCAATGGAATGTCGCAGAAAGAGCTTGCAGAAAAAACAGGAGTCAGTCCTCAGCAGGTAAGCAAACTGCTCAAGGGAAATGAAAATCTTACCCTCGAAACCATAGCCAAACTTGAGGCTGCGCTTGGTATCGTGCTCATTGCAATACCGGAAAGCGTTAGCGGAAGAGAGGCAGAATTGACCACTGCACACGTTCAAAAAAAATCCACATCACGGAGAAGTGGATCAAAAACATTGCTATCCTTTCCACAAGGCCGTGAAGCCGGAATCGTTCACGAAACCGCGACAGGTTATGGCAAAGAGGGTAAGAAAAAAAGGAAACAGCAAAGCCGCATAAAGCAGCTTTGAACATAGTGCACGTCACCAGAGAACCAATGCCCGAAAACATCTCATCCATAAAGCATAAAAGCGAAAGCCGCGCCCATATCCCGTCAAAAGAGGAAGCCGGCTACGAAGATGCCAGCCCGAAAGTGCTTGGCGGCAAGCCCACGCTTGAATTGCCGAAAAACCCGGTGGTGCATCGCGGTCAGGACCCGGAACTCTTCTGGATGAACAAGTATGGCCCGGATGACAGTGATGATCTCCTGAAGGTTGATATCCGCTCGCTCTATCGCCATGAGCACATCGCCCCTGAAAAGCTCATTGCCGGTCTGCACCGCGTGGTGGAGGAGAAAAACCCGCTCGACCAGATAGATCTCTTTTCGCCGAACGAGCTCTTCGGCAACGCCCTTGAAAAGGATGAACTGCAAAAGGTATCGGAATACTACAGCCACCATGACGGCTGGACAAACCGCCTTATCCAGGGCGACAGCCACCTCGTCATGGCAAGTCTGCTGGAGCGTGAAGGGATGGCAGGGCAGGTGCAGACGATCTACATCGATCCACC
>CAIYWF010000247.1 GCA_903929845.1 uncultured Chlorobiaceae bacterium
CGCCATGGGGAGCGGCAAACGTTTTGTGCAGGTTGTAGTGCATGACATCAAAGCCCATATCGCCGGGCCGGGCTATGCCGAGCAAGGCATTCATGTTGGCACCGTCCATGTAGAGCAGGCTGCCGTTGTCGTGCACCATTTTGGCCATCTGCTGAATATCCTTTTCAAAGAGGCCGATGGTATTGGGGTTGGTCAGCATCAGCGCGGCCACATCACCATCAAGCTTGCTCTTCAAATCCTCCAGATCGGTGCGCCCGTCGGCATTGCCCTTGACGGAGATAATCTCGTAGCCCGCCAGCGCGGCTGAAGCGGGGTTGGTGCCGTGTGCCGAGTCAACCACCAGCAGCTTGTGCCGTTTCGACCCGTGTGCCTCGTGATATTTTTTGATCAACAGAATGCCGGTCAGCTCTCCATGCGCACCTGCGGCAGGTTGCAGCGTGACGGCCGCCATACCGGCAATTTCGCGAAGCATCTCCGCCAGTTCGTACATGAGCTGCAACGCCCCCTGCGTGGTTGCTGCAGGCTGCAAGGGGTGAAGGGCGCTGAATCCCGGCAGGTCGCAGGTGTAGTCGTTTATCTTGGGATTGTACTTCATGGTACAGCTTCCCAGAGGATACATATTCTTGTCAACGTGGTGGTTCAAGTTCGAGAGCCGTACAAAGTGGCGCACCACCTCGCTCTCCGGCACCTCCGGCAGATCGGCCGGTGCCTTGCGCAGAAACTTGGAGGGGATGATACTCTCAAGAGGGAGTTCAGGACAATCGTTTCCGGAGAGGCTGTATCCCTTGCGTCCCTCGCGGGAAAGATCAAAAATAAGTTTTTCTCTCATGACCTTTGGTGTGAATCTCGTTATATTATTATATATAAAATAGTTAAGACAATTTCCTCTTTGCAGGAACGTTACAGATGGTTTCAATATTTTCTTTTATTTTTCTCTTTTATTATTGCCGGGAATAGAAAAAGAAAGTTAAGATAAGAAAGTAAAATATTCTGAAGGTTGAATATTTTTCTTTACTGAAACGGGACATATCTGGGGGACAACATTACTTATTATATTGATTTCTCTCCTGAAGATGGGGTACAAGCTCACAATCAACAATGGAAAATAATGGAGCGATTTTAGGTCACTTATGCTGAAAGCTGAATTATTCGAAATTGTCGCCAATGGCGAAAATTCCGGTGTGGAATTTAAACGGGATGATATCCGGCCAGAGCAGTTGGCAAAAGAGATTGTTGCTTTTGCTAATCTTCAGGGTGGCCGGATTTTCCTTGGCGTTGAGGATAATGGAGAGTTTACCGGGCTTCAGCGTGCCCATGCCCAGGAGTGGGTTCTGAATGCGTTCAGGGACAAGGTTCACCCTCAAATCATTCCATATTATGAAGAGATAGAGCTTGAAATGGGGTTGCGAATCGGGGTGATAACGATTGTTGCCGGAATATCAAAACCCTATGTGATGCGCCACAACAACCGCGAAGAGGTCTATATCCGTATGGGTGACCGCTCTGAACTTGCCTCACGTGAGCAGCAACTTCGTCTGTTTGAAAGCGGCGGGTTACTTCATGTTGAGGTGCTGCCGGTTGCTGGAACCTCATTGTCCACTATTGACAAAAGCAGGCTTGCTTATTATTTGCGAGATATTATCAAGGATCCGGAGATACCAAACTCCGATGGAGAGTGGGTTGAACGTCTTCTTGGTCTTGGGTTGATGGCTGATGATGGTATGGGAAACAGGGTATGCTCGATAGCCGGATTGATCTGTTTTGGCATAAAGCCCCGCCGTTTTCTTCGTCAGGTTGGATTGCGGGTGATGGCTTTTCAGGGGGATGATAAAGAGTATCAGGCGCTGCTCGATGTGGTGCTTGACGCACCGTTGGTAGGCCGATGGCAACTCTCTCCATCAGGGCAAAAGGAGTTGGTTGATGAGGGTTTGATTGAAAAGTTTTCTTCTCTGATAGAGCCTTTTATCACTCAGGAGGCATCCGTGATTGATAAAAATATGCGGAGAGAAAAGAGTTGGCATTATCCATGGGAAGCCATCCGCGAAACAGTTATCAATGCTCTTGCTCACAGGGACTGGACAAGGTCGGTCGATATTGAAGTGACAATTTACTCTGATCGGCTTGAGGTTATCAGCCCAGGGAAACTTCAGAATTCGATGACAGTCAGCAAAATGGTTGCCGGACAACGCTCTCCCCGAAATACCCTGATCATGGAAATTCTGCGTGACTATGGGTATGTCGATGCGAGAGGTATGGGAGTGCGAACCAAGGTTATTCCTCTCATGCGGAAAATCAATCAGGCAGAACCGGTATTTGAGGCAACAGAGGATTATCTGAAAACGATATTGTACCGGAAGAGAGTCGATTGATCAAGCTTTTGCCGTAGAGTTCCGCTCGTTCTGCGTCACCTTGCCAATCCCATCAAGAACCACAAGTTAAAGTATTGTTTTCTGAAACACTTTTTTCGGTAATTCGCTCCATAGCCTCTTTGGCCGCTAATTGTTCCGCATCCTTTTTGCGTCGAGCAGTTCCTGTTCCAAGGAGCTCTTCTTTGCAGGTTACGGTAACCGTAAAGGTTTTTGCATGTTCTGCACCGGCTTCAGCAAGAACAGTGTAGAGGGGTGGCGGCAAATGGAGCGATTGTGTATACTCGATGAGGAGGCTTTTGTAGTTGTACTCTGTAGCAACGATGCTTTTGAAATTGGCATGGATGATGATATGGCGGACAACAAAATCGTATGCTGGCTCTACTCCTTTATCGAGGTAAATTGCCCCTATGAGGGACTCAAAGGCGTCGGCAAGGGCTGATTCGCTTACTCTGATGTTATGGTGGTCGGCGGATTCGCCGAGGAGGAGGTGTTCGCCAAGGCTAATACTGCGGGCAAACCCGGCAAGGGATTTGCTGTTGACAATTTTTGCCCGGGTGCTTGAGAGATCACCTTCAGCGCTTGCAGGAAAATGCCGGAAAAGGTAGTCGGAAACAAGCATACCGAGCACCGCATCACCAAGAAATTCAAGTCGCTGGTTTGATTCGATGAGGTCGGGTGTAGCAGGGTCATGAACCACGGAGCGGTGGGTCAGAGCTGTCTGGTAGAGCAGCATGTTGTTGCCGGGTGACCCGACAAGCTGTTGCAGGTAGTCAACGGATTCTTGTGCAAGGATGGTCGTCTTTGCCTCAACGGTGTTCTCGCCTGTTCGGTGAAAGGCAAATGAGGTGATTTTTTGCCAAAATTGCTCCACAGGCAGCAATGGTTTTGTCAGAGCGAAGAGCCGTTCCTGAAAATGATGGATCCATTGTGGCCGCCAAATCCGAAACCATTGTTGAGCGCGTACTCTATGGCCCGTTGTTTCGGCGTGTTCGGCGTCACATCCAGGTCAACCATAGGGTCAAGATTGTCGAGGTTGATTGTTGGTGGAACGGTCTGGTGCTGCAGAGCAAGAAGACAAGCGATTGACTCAACAACTCCTGCGGCGCCCAAAAGGTGCCCCGTCATTGACTTGGTTGCACTGATACTGAGGTTGTAGGCGTGCTCGCCAAAAAGCGTTTTAATGGCAGCAACCTCCGCAAGGTCACCGAGGGGTGTCGATGTGCCGTGGGTATTGATGTAGTCGATCTGTTCGGGCGCAATACCGGCCATCTTTATGGCGGTTCTCATGGCATTGACTGCACCGAGTCCTTCAGGATGTGGAGCCGTCAGGTGATAGGCATCGGCGGTCGCGCCAACTCCAACTATTTCAGCATAAATTTTTGCTCCACGAGCTTTTGCTGACTCAAGCGATTCAAGAATCAGGGATCCCCCTCCTTCACCCATCACAAAGCCGTCACGATCGCGGTCGTAAGGGCGGGAAGCCTGCTGCGGTCGGTCATTGGCCGTAGAGAGCGCTCTGGCTGAGTTAAAGCCACCAACACTCATCTGTGTTATTGGCGCCTCTGAACCGCCGCATACCATATAATCGGCCATACCTGCCTGAATCAGCAAGTAGGCATCCATAATGGCATGAAGTGATGTTGCACATGCGGAAGAAGTTGCATAGTTTGGCCCCATGAGCCCATGCCGTATAGAGATCTGTCCGGCAGCAATGTCAGGAATGAGCATGGGAATAAAGAATGGGCTGATGCGTCTTGGGCCTTTTTCAAGAAAGGTCTTAAACTGCTGTTCATACGTGGTCATCCCGCCTATGCCCGAGCCATGAACAACACCGATTCTCAGCGGGTCAATCTCTTTCAGATCAAGCTCTGAATCTTTCAATGCCTGATCTGCGGCGATAACAGCATACTGACAGTAGGGATCCATCCGGTCAGCGGATTTTCTGTCGATATGGTCTGCCGCAGTAAATCCTTTCAGTTCGCAGGCAAAGGTGGTGGCAAAATCAGTCGCATCGAAATAGGTGATCGGCGCCGCACCGCTCTTTCCATGAGAGAGGGAGTCCCAGAACTCCTCCTTGGAAAGACCTACGGGAGTCAAGACACCTATTCCGGTAATGACGATTCTTTTGCGCTCCTGAGCCATTGCTTCTGATTTTAACTTGTTGCCGTTTGCCTTCTTTACAGGGATGCTTCTTACTTCTTGTTGACGATGTAATCGATTGCCTGCTGCACGGTGCCGATCTTCTCTGCATCTTCATCAGGAATCTGTACTCCAAACTCGTTTTCGAGTTCCATGATCAACTCAACAGTATCGAGCGAATCTGCGCCGAGATCATCAGAAAACTTCGATTCCATCTTGATCTGATCCTTGTTGACGCCCATTTTGCTGACGATAATATCGTATACTTTATCTTTAATTTCTGCCTGAGTCATAGTGTGTTCTCCAGATTAAGAGTTGGTTGTTAGAATAAAAAATTTTAAAAATGTCAGTCAATATACAAAGAAAACATGCTTACCCAAATCACATAACCATACCGCCATTGACGCTGATAACTTGGCCGGTGATGTATGAGGATTGGTCGCTGGCCAGAAATGCCACTGCATTGGCTACATCTTCTGGAGTACCAAAGCTGGCAAGCGGGATAGCTTCGAGCATTTTCTGGCGAACTTCATCGGAGAGTGCGTCGGTCATTTTCGATGAAATGAATCCTGGAGCGACGGCGTTTGCCCTTATGTTGCGGGAGGCGAACTCTTTGGCGACGGATTTGGTGAAGGCAATAACGCCTCCTTTCGATGCGGCATAGTTGGCCTGGCCTGCATTGCCCATAAGTCCGACGACCGAAGCGATGTTGATGATAGAGCCGGAACGCTGCTTCATCATGATGCGGCTGACTGCCTTGGTGCAGGCAAAAGTACCTTTCAGGTTGACGGTGAGCACTGCATCCCAATCTTCTTCGCTCATTCTCATCAGCAGACCGTCCTTGGTAATGCCGGCATTGTTGACGAGAATATCAATTCGGCCAGTCTCTGCAGTAATGTCATTAAACGCGTTCTGTACGGCAGTCGCGTTGGTGACGTCAAGCTCAAAACAGTAAGCCTTTCTTCCAAGTTTTTTTACTCCTTCGGCACTCTCCGACAGCCATTCAGCCTTGATGTCGCATAGTACAATATCGGCGCCTCTAGCTGCCAGGTTATAAGCAATAGCCTGCCCGATTCCTCTGGCTGATCCGGTGACAACAGCGATTTTTCCTTCAAACATAGTTTCTGTCGGTTGATGTTAAATATTAAACCAGCGCCTGAATATCCGTTGCGGTATCAATGCCACGGGTTGCGACATTCTTGTCAATTCGTTTGATTAGACCCTGCAATACTTTCTGCGGGCCGACTTCTATAAACTCCGTTATCCCGTCTTGCACCATTGCCTCGATTGACTGCGACCAGAGCACAGAGCTGGTCAGTTGGAGAAGAAGATTCTGGCGGATTTCTGCGGCGTCAGTTATCGGACGGGCTACGGCATTCATGCAGACCGGAATCTCGGCATTCTTTATCTCCATAAGGTCAAGAGCAGCGGCAAGCTCCTTTTCGGCTGGTTTCATGAGAGGGGAGTGAAACGCACCTGAAACAACCAGCTCTTTGGCCATGCGGGCCCCTTTGGAGGGTGCAAGGGCTACCGCTTTTTTCACAGCGGCAATGTCGCCTGAAAGGACAATCTGTCCGGGCGAGTTGAAGTTGGCGGCCTGAACAATACCCTCTGTGCCCGCCTCTTCAAGAAGGCCTTCAAGTGCGCTGTCGGGCATGCCGATAATGGCGGCCATGGTTCCGGGGTTCTGTTGACCGGCATTCTGCATCAGCTCTCCCCGTTTTGCAACAATGCGCATGGCATTGTCAAAACTGAGAGATCCGGCAAAACAGAGTGCGGTATATTCACCAAGGCTGTGGCCCGCAGTCATGGCAATATCGTTTCTGCCGAGAAGTGTTGCTGCTGCAATACTATGAAGAAAGATAGCCGGCTGTGTATACATTGTCTGACGCAACTCCTCTTCGCTGCCTGAAAACATGATATCGGTTATTGAATAGCCGAGCAGCTCGTTCGCTCTCTCCATCATGGAGCGGGCAGCCGGGAAGTTGTCGAAAATATCGCGGCCCATGCCGCAGTACTGGGAACCCTGTCCCGGAAAAACAAAAGCTTTCATGAAGATTTTATTGCCATTTTAAGTAGATGCCGCCCCAGGTATATCCTGCGCCAAAACTGACGAGTACCAGATTTGAGCCTGAGTGCAGTTTCTGCTGTTCATCAAGTTCAGCCAGACAGATTGGAATAGTTCCTGCCGTTGTGTTGCCGTACCGGGCTACGTTTGAAACAACTTTTTTCTCGTCAACACCCATTCGCTCAGCAGTTGCATCAATAATGCGTTGATTGGCCTGGTGAGGCAGGAGATAATCAACATCATCAGCTTTGAGGTTATTGCGAGTCATGATCTCTTGGGCAACCTCTGCCATGGAAGTGACAGCGGCCTTGAAAACCTGTCGGCCATCCTGGCGGATGTAGTGCATCCTCTTGTCGATGGTCTCGTACGTTGCCGGATGTCGACTGCCGCCGCCAGACATAAGAAGATGAGCTGTGCCGTTTGCTCCGTCGGAGTACATACGAGCATCAAGAATGCCGAATCCCTCCTCTTTTGCTGGCTCAAGGATGACTCCGCCAGCTCCATCTCCAAAAAGAATGGCGGTTGAGCGATCAGTATAGTCGGTGACTGCTGACATCTTGTCGGCGCCAATGACCATCACTTTTTTGTGTGCACCACTTTCAATAAAGCGGGCGCCGATGTTCAGCGCGTAAAGAAATCCGGAACATGCGGCATTGACATCAAATGCCCATGCTTTGGTTGCTCCGAGAATGCTTTGTGTAAAACATGCCGTGGAAGGGAAGAGCATGTCCGGAGTCATGGTGGCAACAATGATCAACTCTATTTCATTCGCCGCGATCTCTCTTTTTTCAAGAAGCCGCTTACCTACCTCACCGCACATGTACGACGTTGCTTTTTCGGGATCCTTGAGTATTCTTCGTTCGCCAATGCCTGTTCTCGAACGAATCCATTCGTCGTTGGTCTCGAGCATGAGCTCAAGGTCATGATTGCTCAGAATATCGGGAGGCAAATAGTTGGCCGTGGCCGTAATTGCAGCTTTCATAAGTGGTATGCAGTTATTCTATGGTTCGGACAGGACTTCCGCGATATGCTCATTGACTCTTTTTTCGATCATGTGTTCAGCCATATAGATCATGTTCTTGATGGCCCTTGACGAGGAGCGCCCATGGCCGACGATAGAGATGCCGTCAACCCCGAGGAATGGCACACCGCCAAATTTTTCAACATCAAAGGGTTCAAACATTCCCTTGAACATGCCTGTCGTCAACGCTGCAATATCCGGGCTGAACTGACCGGAGATGACAAGTTTTTCCAGTGATCGCTTGAACAGTTTGCCCAGAAATTCAGGAATGCTTTCGCCGAATTTCAGGATGGTGTTGCCGACAAGCCCGTCGCAAACAACGATTGTGGCCTCTCCCTTCAGAATATCGTGTCCTTCAATGTTTCCGATAAATGTTATTTTTCCCTTGCTGTCTGCCTCTTTCAGAAGATGGTATGTTTGCTTGAGTACCTCCGATCCCTTGCCCTCCTCCTCTCCGATATTGAGCAGGCCGGTAATCGGTTTCTCTATTCCCGCACCATAGCGCTGGTAAATGGTAAGCATTTCGGCGAACTGCACAAGGTTATCAGGCTTGCAGTCAACATTTGCCCCGACATCAACAATATTGGTCAGCCCCTCTTCGATGCGCGGAAAGTAGGCATAGATTGTCGGGCGAAGCACACCGGGAAGTCGGCCAAGCACAAAGAGCGAAGCTGCCATTTGTGCGCCGGTATTGCCTGCGCTGACGAAGGCATCTGCCTGTTTTGCCTTGCAGAGCTGCAAACCCTTGACAAGCGATGAGTCCTGCTTTGTCTTGACGGCGGTGGCCGGTATATCTTCCATGGTCACCACTTCGGGAGCGTGCTGAAATCTCAGGTTAAGTGCGCTTGTATCAAAGGCCGCAAGCAGGGGTTCTACTTTGCTTGACTGGCCGATAAGCACGATTTCAAACCTGTTGCCGCTTTCCTGCAACGCCTGAACAGTTCCCTCTATCACACAGGCAGGCGCATTGTCTCCACCCATGGCGTCAACAACAATGGTCAACATGATCGGGTTTTTGTCTTGTTTTAGTTATCAGCTCTTTGCTAATTTATTGACGACACTTCTGCCACGATAATATCCGCAATGGCGGCCCGCACGGTGCGGAAGGGTTGGCTCGCCGCAGTGAGGGCAATTGACCGTTGTTGCCGGTTTTGTGCGGGCATTGAATTGGGCGCGTCTTTTATCCCTGCGGGATTTCGACATTTTGGCTTTAGGATTGGCCATGGTGCTGCTCTTTATTTATAAGTCAGTTAA
>CAIYWF010000248.1 GCA_903929845.1 uncultured Chlorobiaceae bacterium
CCCGACAACAGGAACAACAATGTTGGCTTTCGCCTGGTCTTCGTCCCGTAGCTCAAAAGCAAAGTCGGATGACTGCCTCTGAACAGATTGATGACCCCGCCCCTATATTGTTATAGGGCAAAGAGTGCCACACACGATGCCCGGCATTGGTAGGACGAGCCGGATAGCCGTTTCGAAGATGACGGGCATTTTTTTGAAAAAAGAAACGTTAATTTGTGTCTCAATCGAAGTATTTTGCAATCTTCAAAAAGAGCGTGACAATGGATGAACATACCCCACAGCAATCTACACCTTATCAATCAGCACGGGTTGACGAACTTGACAAAGCCTTTGTTGCAGACCTCATTGAGCAGCCAAAACAGCTCGATAAACTTGCCAGACTGGTGCTCATCCTCAGTTTTGTGGTGCCAGTGCTCTATGCTATTGGGTTAAAGTTTTTTTCGGATTCTGAATCAGCGCCAAGCGGCCTATGGTTTATTGTTTTGGCATTCGCAAGCTGGTTTGTGTCGCTGTTGTTGAGCTTGTTTGGCCTCATTTCCGGAAAAGGGAAGCAGAATGCTGGCGGCAGAGAAAAATCGGTCAGCGTTGAAGCGCTCTATCAGGCAATCATTCGTTACAAACGGCGCATGCTCATTGGCTCCAGCATCTTCTGTTTTATTGGCGTTTGTTTCGCAGGGCTCACTGTTTTCAGCAATGCCTTCCCAACGATACTGCCAAATCAGGCTCCTCAAAACTTTGTTTTCATAAAAGGTAGCGAATTTACTATGGGAAGCCCTGAGAATGAAGTGGGCCGAGGGCCTGATGAGACACAGCATCAGGTGAAAGTAAGTGATTATTATATGAGCAAATATGAGGTGACTTTTGCTGAGTTCAAGCGCTTTATTGCAGAGTCACACTATCTGACAGATGCTGAAAAAAGTAAAGGTGGCGGAAGCCTGATTTTGAATGGTAATGAATTGAAATATGTGGAGGGCGTCAACTGGCGTCACGGAGTTTCTGGCAAAGAGCGGACGCAGGCTGAGGCAAATCATCCGGTGGTGCATGTGAGTTGGAATGATGCTATAGCCTATTGCCAGTGGCTGTCGGAAAAAACCGGAAAGTGGTACCGTCTGCCGACCGAAGCGGAGTGGGAGTATGCCTGCCGGGCTGGCAGCCGTACACCGTTCAACACGGGGGATAACCTGACGACAGCGCAGGCGAACTACGACGGCAACTATCCATACAATAATAACCGGAAAGGTCAGTATCGGGCGAAGACCGTTGCTGTTGACAGTTTTGCTCCGAATAGATTGGGATTATATAACATGCATGGCAATGTGTGGGAGTGGTGTGATGATGTCTATGGAGAGAAATATTATGATGAGTGCAAAGCGAAAGGTCTTGTTGAAAACCCTTCCGGGCCTGCGCCGGAAACTGTTTCGGACCGTGTCCTGCGTGGTGGCTACTGGCGCAGCTTTGCGAGTTACTGCCGGTCGGCTAATCGCGACTTCGGCTCCCCTGGCTACCGCAGCGGCGGTGTTGGCTTCCGCCTGGTCTTCGTCCCGTAGTCAGTTGGCAGCTCTTCCGACTTTGCTTTGAGCTATGCGGAGCAAAAAACAAGGTTGAGGAGAGCGGCTGTGAGGGACGAACTGCCGCACACCTCAACCGAGCTCGTTGGGCACGAGCTAAAGAATTGACCGCCTTTTGGCGGTCGGCGAATTTTTGAACAACGTTGGTGACTGCGTATGGGCTTATTGTACGTCCTTGGTGGTTTGCAAGTCGTTACTCCCTGCCAGCAATTTTCGGCTCGCTTTTAATGGATACCGTCCAATTGGAGTTCTCCTTTGAAATGAGCTGTTCCACACGCTGCACAAGCACTTGAAACGCATTCTCGCCATCATAGGGCGCACTTCCTCCAAGAAACAGGAACTTCTCATGTTTCAGTGCTTCGGACGTTGCGCGGTACTGAATCCAGTTCTCATGGTATTTGAACAGGCTGCCGGTTGCAGCCGCAATGGCAATCAACATGCCAAGTCCGCCAATTATCCAATTGCTGTACAACAGATTATCCATACCCGAAAGTAGCGGAATAATTGCCGCCGCCACAATCTCAATTATGCGGAGGCTTCTGTACCAAACTTTGCAGCGCGAACTTTTAGCTGAGTACCAGTTGATCTGGTTATCCAGCCGTTGTTCCAGATAATCGGATGAAGTCAGTTGTGGCATTTTAGATTTTTGGACGATAACCGGTTATAAAAATTTCATTTGCATTCAAAATCTCTTCCTTGTCAATCATAATCCAGAATTCATTTTTGCAGGAATTTACTTCCTTGTCAATGTAATAAATTGGGTTAAAATTTTTTCTTGTGATGATGATCATCGTACATGATGAGCCACCATTCCCCATGTGGTAATAGAGATGGCGCCAACAGTTTTGTTCCAGGCACGGACTTCGATAAGGTTAACAGGGTGGTACATTGGCTATAGCTCAATCACAACTGATGAAAATGGTTGACCTTTATGCAGGTTCAAGGTCATTCCCTTCATTCTTGAAAAGCTGATAACTTCTCTGGGTTAATGGTTTTGGGCATTGAAAGTAATCACGGATGAAGATCCTGTGCCTGCTGTTGACCGGGGGAGATATGGTGAATATGACAGAGGCTTCCTTACAAAGAAATTGGAGAATATCTGGCCGTCCCGTATTTTATCGGAGTGCATCAAAATACGAACCCAACCATCACAGGGTACCAGCATCATGACGACGATGACAAAAAGAGAGCAGGTTAGCTTCAAACTTGAGACCAACACCAAGCGGCGTCTTGAAGCCCTTGCCGCAGCAACCAGAAGAACGAAAACCTTTGTCCTTGAAGAGGCTATTAATCACTACCTTGACCTCAATGAATGGCAGATTAAAAGCATTGAGGAGGGTCTTGAAGATGCCAGAGCCGGCAGGATCATTAC
>CAIYWF010000249.1 GCA_903929845.1 uncultured Chlorobiaceae bacterium
ATTATGATGCTCAGGATATTCTTTCTCTTAATATTTCACGCGCTGTTCAGATGTGTGTAGATATTGGGACACATCTTATTGCAGGCACAGAGTATGCTGCTCCCGTAACGATGGGGCAAACATTCGATATTTTAAGTGATGCCGGTATCATAAGCGCTGACTTGGCAGCACGCATGAAAAAAGCGGTAGGGTTTCGAAACATTGCGATTCATAACTACGAATCTATAAACTGGACTATCGTTTTTGCCATTGCCACAGCACACCTTCAGGATTTTGAAGAGTTTGCCAAAGCAATAATCAGAATTATGGATGGTCAAAATGATGTACAGCTATGAACTCTTCCCTTACGTGCGGTGGGGAGCTTCATTATACAGTAATTTTAAGAGGCTAAAAGAAAAAGCCTCAGCTTCACCTGAAGCAGAGGCTTTTTGATCTTGTTCCAAGTGCGGGATAGCTCAAGAAGCTACTGCGAGATCTGAAAGATAGGTCTTGATTGACTGATGTTTTCCAAGGCCAAGTTTTTTATGCATTCTGTAGCGAATGCTCTCCATTCCTCTTGTCGATATACCTACAGAGCGGCCAATCTCTTTTGTGTCGTAATTCAACTTGACCAGCAGGCTTATTCTTAACTCACGCTGGTTAAGGTTGGCATGTTTTTTCTGTAACTTCGACAAGAAGACTGAATCAGACTCAGTCAATTCGATATTCAGACGTTTTTCGATGGTCTCTGTCTCTATCAGACTCAAGCAAGAATCGGTCATCATTCTTTTTACGCTGCTGTCAATTTCAAGGGCGTGTATTTGGTCAAGGAGATTACGTAACGAGGTTGTTTTTTCAGCGATTGCCGTAGAAACTCTTGTCAGCTCCAAATCCTGATTTGCAATTCTTACCTTAAGATCTCCGATCTCTTTTTCGTACTCGGTAGAAGATTTTTTGGTTTGTTCTGTTTGTGTGTGCATTGTATTAATCATCCGGGTTATTCGATTTATGATATCATCTTTACGCTGTTAAGACTCGTGAAACCGGTATATCCTTGTAACAGCACTCAAGAATTCCGGGCATTCCAAAGGGTTATTTACATTATGTTCCTTATTTTCTTGATCTTTCTGCGGAATATTATTCCGCGTGACTTACCCCCCTCCGTTACCTCCATTATTTAAATTGGCTCCAAATACTTTCTTATGAAAACGTCAACTCATCGTTTGTTGTCTATTGACCATAATAATCAAAACACAACTTCAGCCGTAAACAAGATATGTAAGTTTATAGTGCTTTCATAGCTATTTATACTGTATTTTTTCTGATTACCCATATTTTATAGCTGACGTGTTCATAACAGTAATATTTGTTTTTTTTTACACAAACGCAAAAGAATATTCGTAATTCTACGGGAAAACACTTTATTTCTTTCTGTTATACTTCGACAGAATATTCTTTGTATATGATTTGTCATTTATTTATGGAATTAAATCATTGCAGAACTACTTTAGCACCAAAATCACTGTATAGTTACTTTGTTTATAGAGGACTCTGATTTTTTAAGTTTTCAGCATGATCAATAACTTTTCGCGTTACATTTTTATTTTTAATCCCGCCGCCGATAAAGGTCGTGCTTTGCGCAAGACCGGATGGCTTAAAGCACAGGTATCAGGCCGGGCTGACTCAGCACTGTTCACGACAACTTATGCCGGTCATGCAGAAGAAATCGCTCGTTCCAAGAAAAGGGAGGGCATCTGTATTATTGCGTGTGGAGGAGATGGAACGCTTCATGAAGTGGTCAATGCTGTTGCTGGAGAAGGCGTCACGATCGGGATTGTACCTATTGGTTCGGCAAATGATTTTATCAAAACACTGCATCCCCAAAACAAATTATCCTCATGTATCACTCATTTTTTTGAGGCGAAAAGTAAAAAAATTGATATTGGGAGTGTTTTTTTGGGGAATGAGCATCGGTATTTTATTAATTCTCTTGGTATCGGTTTTACCGGACGCATAGCAAAGAGTGTTAAAAGAACGAGTTGGTTAAAAGGAGAGCTTGGTTACGTTTATGCTCTTTTGAGCGTGCTTTTTGATTATATGCCCTTGACCATGGGCATCAAAATTACTCTGGAGGACTCTTTTCTGGAGCTTCACGAGCCTGTTTTTGCGTTTTCGGTTTTAAATGGAAAAATTGAGGGGGGAAAATTCAGGATAGCTCCATACGCCGAGTTGTCAGACGGATTGCTTGATGTCTGTATTCTCAAGGCAGTGCCAAAACATGAATTTTTTCGCTATGCATTCAAATATCTCTGCGGGATCCATATCACAGACCCACAGGTTATATACTGCAAAGCTAAGGCTGTGGAGGTGATGCTTGAGAAACCTGATGTCATGCACATGGACGGTGAGGTATATGAAGGCATTTGTGGCCGGGTTACAATTTCGGCTGTATCAAAAGGAATTTCTGTACTATAGAGATCATCAGGTTATATCGAAATCTGAGAGGAAGGTCTTGATTGACTGGTGTTTCCCAAGGCCCAACTTTTTATGAATTCTGTAGCGGATGCTTTCCATTCCTCTGGTTGATAAACCGATGGAATGGGCAATCTCTGTGGTATCATAGCTCAACTTGACCAGCAGGCTGATTCTCAATTCTCGCTGGCTAAGGGTGGGAAATTTTTTCTGCAGTTTGGATAAAAAAATTGAATCGGACTCAGTGGTCTCTCTGTTCAGTTGTTTTTCGATCACCTCCTTCTCGATAAGGCTCAAGCACGAATTGGTCAGAGCTCTTTTTACGCCAGGATCAATGTCAACTGAGGATATCTTGTCAAGAAGGTTGCGTACTCCCTTTTTTTTGTCAGCAATTACTGTCGAAACTCTTGCAAGTTCCATCTCCTGGGTCTTGATTCTTATAGTAAGATCAGCTATTTCATTTTCTCTTTCGCGAGCGGATTTGTTGTTAACCTCCGCTTGTGCATTCATTTTTATAATCAGTTGGGTTATTCGATGTTCAAAGTCTTGTTTAAGCAGTTGAACTTCGTTCTCTTTTTCTTGTTCTTTTTCTATAAGGTCTGAGCGCAGGCAGTCTATTGCCTTAAAAAAAGGATAATACTGGTGGCCATCGGGAGGCATGGTTATCCTCTGGTCCAGCATATTAAGCCAGGAAATTCTTGCTACGGCTTCCAGAAACTTTTTGTTTAATCCTTGCAGGTTGTTGTTCTCAGCCTCGGATTCTTTTGCGGCAAGTTTTCCAGCTTTAAATGCGATTATATTTTCAATGCTCTTGTCATAGGTTTTGTCCAGTATGACGCAAATATTTTGAGGCGCAACTGCAGCAAAAGTTTCCACGATTATGCGCATGGATTCTGGAATATTGTAAAACCCTATAACCCCAAGGATTGGACTCCAGTTAAAAAAGAGATTGGTAATCGCCCTTTTGTAGTTGAAGGTAATGTCTGAGATATGGGCAAGATCAAACAGGATGTGAAACTGCCTGCTCAGAAGGTCAGATTCAGTGAGCACAACCTGCAGGAGCTCGACGTCCATGAAGTCCAGAATAATATCTGATTTTGTTTCCACATCAATCCATGTATGGACGATATTTTCATCAATCACACTCATCCATTTGGTATACTTTGCAGCAGAGTGATAACTTTTCCAGTGGCTTTTTTCGGTTGTTGTAACCATTGGCTGTTTTTGAGGTTCCATAGCATGGAGGGTGTATTATAACGATACAGATTCTTGTCGAATCGTTATTTAAAATAATAAAAGTACTTAGCTGAAATATAATTAACAATGGCTACTTTAGTAAATAAGAGGAAAACAAGGCGTTGTGTCCTTTTTTTACGTTGCAAACCGCATTTTGTTCATAAAAATAGTGGAGATAAAACTGGTAATGAGGATGGAATGTCATATTCCCGGCTTTTTATATATTCAGTCGTGGCTTTTTGACTGATGTGTAACATGCCAGCAGGAAACAACATGTAACAGTGAGGGTATTTGGACTATGCAGGTTATTGTTTTTGAAGATACCAGAGTTCGGGAGTTGATGCCTCTTGTCAATCTTAAACCTGTTTACGGACTTTATACCGGCTTTCGTTCTCTTCAGGAAAAGTTTGAGCATTCGACGAGAGGGCGACTGACGCTTACCTGGCATCTTCGTCGCTATCTTGCCTCTTTTTATTCTGAAAATCATCCGGAATACACTGTCAACCGTCTCGAAGAAAAAGAGGTACTGCTTGTCAATGGACGTATAGTCTGTGATGAAGCGGCAGCCAGAGTGATCATTGAAGGTGCTTTTGATTCGGGTACGGCTTATTTACAGGGTGATAATCTGCTGTTTGCAAGAGTGGACAGCTCTCTTTTTACTACTGACGCAGGTTTGATGCCAGACCTTTTTGATACATCCATTCTTGCTGGACAGCTTCTTACAGAAGCGGTAACAGGTTTCAGAGTTATCGATAATCTCTGGGATGTGACGGCTTTTCATGCTGATGAGATTTTGCGGGATGCTGAAACGCTTGAACTTGGGCGTTTCGAGGGAAAGGTGCATCCATCAGTTTCCATTGTCAATCGTTCGAATATCTTTGTTGCTCCCGGAGCTGTTGTTAGGGCTGGAGCGGTTCTTGATGCTGATGAAGGATTTGTCGCTGTCGGGGCCGGGGCGATTGTTGATCCTCAAGCGGTGCTGATGCAGAATGTGTTTCTTGCTCCCTGGTCGAGGGCTAAAATCGGCGCAAAATTATACAGCAATGTTGCCATAGGGATGGCATCAAAAGTTGGCGGTGAGGTCGAGGATTCTCTTCTTGAACCGTTCGTCAACAAGCAGCATGACGGTTTTCTGGGCCATTCTTATATCTCATCCTGGTGTAATCTTGGTGCGGGCACCAATACGAGCGACCTCAAAAATAATTATAGTCAGATAAACTTGCTCATCAATGGCCAGTTAAAGGTGACGGGATTACAGTTTCTTGGGCTTTTAATGGGTGACCACAGCAAAAGTTCAATCAATTCAATGTTCAATACCGGAACGGTGGTAGGAACAGGGGCCAATATTTTTGGCGGAGGATTTCCTTCCAAAGAGGTACCCTCTTTTTCGTGGGGTGGTAGTGGAGGTTTTGAGAACTATGATATTGAAAAAGCGGTTGAAACTGCACGGAAGGTAATGGCGCGACGTAAGGTTACCATGAGCAGCGCCTATGAGTCGATGTTCCGTTTCGTTGCAGGAGTCGAGAGACCGGATCGTCTCTTTGTATAACTCTTAAGTATTGCTACATGATTTTTGTTGTTGATAACTATGATTCTTTTACCTATAACCTGGTGCAGTATATCGGCGAGACCGGGGAAGCAGTTGAGGTATACCGTAACGACGAGCTGTCTGTCGATGAAATCGTAGCACTTGCACCCTCAAAAATTGTTATTTCCCCTGGTCCAGGTACTCCTTACGATGCTGGCGTTTCTGTGCCGTTGATTCATGCTGTCAAAGCCAGGATTCCAGTACTCGGGGTTTGTCTTGGGCATCAGTCGATCGCCGCCGCCCTTGGAGGAAACGTCGTGAGGGCATCCAATATTATGCATGGCAAGACCTCACTGGTTTATCATGACAACTGCGGGATTTTCAGGGGCGTTGATAATCCTTTTTTGGCCACAAGGTATCACTCTCTCATTGTTGAACGGGCAACACTTCCAGAGACGCTTGTAATCCGGGCATGGACTGAGGATGGAGTGATAATGGGTATGGATTCGGAGCAGTTTATGCTTTATGGAGTCCAGTTTCATCCCGAATCCATCATGACTGCTGAGGGGAAAAAAATTATCAGGAATTTTCTTGAACTGTAGTATTTGATTCAGAGGATGTGAGTGTATGGATATTTATCGCAGTCCTTCAGGGACAGAGAGTGAGAGGAGAGGGGATGGTGTTCCGCCGCATCCCGGAGTACATCGCGAAAGTGATTTCATGGCTGACGGATGGCGAGTGTTCAAAATTATGGCGGAATTTGTCAGCGGTTTTGAAATGATGTCTGACGCAGGTCCAGCCGTCACCGTTTTCGGTTCTACAAGGGTTCAACCCGGAAGCCCGGAGTACCTTCTTGCTGAAAAACTGGGCAGCCTCCTTGCAGCGGAAGGGTTTTCAGTGATAACAGGAGGTGGACCGGGTGTTATGGAGGCAGCCAACAAGGGCGCTCAAAACGCTGGTGGTGCATCTATTGGATTCAATATCAAGCTTCCAAACCAGCAGCAGCCAAATAAATATATTGATCACGACAAACTGGTGAGTTTTCAATATTTTTTTGTGCGCAAGGTTATGTTCATAAAATACGCACAGGCATTCATCGCTTTGCCGGGCGGTTTTGGTACGCTTGACGAAATATCTGAAGCAATTACGCTTATATACACAGGAAAGAGCGAACGGTTTCCTGTTATTTTAGTGGGAAGAAGTTATTGGGAAGGATTTTACCGATGGGTTCAGGAAACCATGCAGAAGGAGAAAGGCTATATCGGTCCAGCCGATCTTGATTTTATTTACATTGAGGATAGTCCTGAAGAGGTAATTGCAATAATTAAAGGATTTTATCCTGATGGCTATTCGCTGAATTTTTAAGAAAAGACTCTTGTTATTGCACGTATTGGTTAATCCATTGCACAAGTGCTTTTCTTTCTTTATCAGTAAGACAAGTTTCCGGTTTCCAGAGGTAATAGAGCTGTTGATGAGCAGATCCTTCCGAAATCACCTTTTGGATTTTAGTTGTATTTTGTTGCTTGTTCGCTATGTCCTGAATCTTCAATTCTGAAAAATTCAGGGCATTTCTGCCTGAAGCCACTGTATTTGAGACCAACCATGATGCTGGCGCAATGTAGGCAATGGTATCCCATCGGGTTTCATTCGAGTGGCAGTCATAGCAGGCTTTTTTCAGTGAGCTTTTTATGAAACCGGGGAGTTGGATGTCTGAAATTACTGGCGGGTTGATTCTTTTCAACGGCACAAACTGCATGAGTATCAGTACGACAAGAGACCAGCTTGCAATTGATTTGAATGAAAAAGTCATTATTCCCGGAAAACCCTGAATGAGATTGTTGTATTTCTTCCAGTTAACGTCAAAAGAGTGTTTTTGTGATATTTCCTTGTGAAAAAGCGGTGTGGTACTATCTTCCTCAAATCAGGGCGGATCTTGCCATCGAGCTGGTAAAAACCGGAATGACCCAATCGCAGGCTGCAAAGAAACTTGGTGTTACCCCTGCGGCAATCTCTCAGTATATTCATAAAAAACGTGGTATGCAATCTCTGAAGAGCAGGAGCTATCGCAAGGAGATTGAGGCTGCGGTTAAAACA
>CAIYWF010000250.1 GCA_903929845.1 uncultured Chlorobiaceae bacterium
CCAGATGCTGGAGAAAATTAACGGGAAATATGTTCTGAGCCTTTACCTGCCAAATGTTGAGGTGAAGAAGCTCAATGTGAATATCAAAGGCGATGAACTGCTGGTAGATATCAATAATTTTCGCAAAAGCATTATTCTTCCCAACGTGCTTGTAGGCCGAAAAACGGAAGGCGCTGATTTTATAGAAGGCAATCTTAACATTACTTTTGCCAACTGAGAGAACTCAATCAGCTCTTTTGAGATACGGCAAGCTATTAGAGGCGGATTCCTATAGAGGCAAGTCCGTCTTTTTTTTTATCCCTCCGCTTTCTGTTATTCTTACCAGTACTGAGCGATCAGGGCAGCAGTTGAGGAGTTGCTGAATGGTTTTCTGCATAACGGGATGCACAGGATTGGCAATGTCGAGCAGTGGGATAAGGACAAATTTTCGGCGATGAAGCTCTGTATGGGGTATTGTGAGTGTTTCAGAGTAGATGCACGTGTTGTCATAAAGCAGAATGTCGAGGTCAATCACCCTTGGGCTCCAACGAGAATAGGTGTCAGGGCGCCCTAGTTCCTGTTCAATAGTTTTGCACTGCAGACGAAGCTCTTCAGGTGAAAATGAGGTATCAAGCAAGATAACACCGTTATAAAACCGATTTTGTTCAGTCTCGCCGATTGGTTCGGTCATATAAATTGATGATACCGCACATACTGATGTCTCATCAAGAAGGGCAAGCAGGCTTACGGCTTCCTGAAGATGGCAGAGGCGATCCCCGATATTAGAGCCCATGCCGATAAATACCTTATGAGCCAGCATGATTTCAGAGACGGGATGTGGAGTAATCGGCCTCTGCATAATCGCAGATACCGTCAACGGGAGGATTGCGCTTGCGAACATTTATGGCAACTTTGTCAAGTACCGAAAAGTCCCGGAGGAGATCTTGGGCAATCTCATAGGCGACCGCTTCAATGAGAAAGTATTTTTTCGTGGTTAATGCCTCCTTTATTTTTCTGTACACGGTGCCGTAATCCACGGTTTTAGTGATGTCATCGTTTATTGCTGCCTCGGTGAAATCAAAAGAGAGCTCAACATCAACTTCATATTTGGCACCCACCGTGTGTTCTTCCTTGCGGACTCCGTGGTGGGCATAAAAAACCATGTTAACGAGCCGGACGCATGATTTGGCGTGCCGTTTCATTATGACTTGGCCCTCTTTTCGTATTTGTTGCCGATAACTGTACATTCGGGCAAGCAATACCACAAGAGCATGTCGGCGTTTCCCTCATTCAAAACTTTAAAACTTCCAGCTTCAAAAACAACTTCAACAATATAGTTTGCCCACTGTAGAAGATCTCCCTCAAAAATTTCATGACCATCCTTGTCGTGCAGGCCGGTAAACTGAAGCCATTCAGAACGTTGTCTGAAATTAAGAAAATCGACGTCTCGAGTATTTACTGTAGAGAAGCGCCAAATATTTTGCAGTGAGGCTACATCCTGAAATAATGCCTTAAACTTGATGTTATTGATATCCATATTTTCGTAACCCAAAAAAGCCCCGAAACCGGGCAGCGTTTCGAGATTATTTTATAAATTGATAACCTGCCCACTATCTATTTCATGATTACTTACAATATAACAATTCTCCATCTCGTTCTACAAAGGGGGCATAAAATCACGCCTCGATGGAAAGTCGAGGGCTCTTTCAGGACTGGTGACCTCAAGACTCCAAAAAGAGTATAAAATTCACTAACTTTAATGCATTGTACTTATTTTTCAATATATCAGGAAGCGGTAATTATGAATAACAGTGCGCGTCTCGATTTTTACGAGGGATGCCGTGCAAGGGCTATTATGCTTGCCCTTGAAGAAGATCGTTATACGGGTGATATTACCACTCTGGCAACGATAGATCCCAGTCAAGAGGGTGGCGCGGTTATGAAAGCAAAAGAGAACGGTGTTGTGGCCGGTCTGGATGTTGTCGTGCAGGTTTTTGCAGCTTGTGATCCAGGGCTTTCTGTCCAACTTTATCGTAAGGATGGGGACGCTGTGCTCTGTGGAGAAGTGATACTTGAAGCGACGGGCAAGCTGGCTCCGCTTCTTGTCGGAGAACGCACCGCACTTAATTTTATGCAGCGCATGTCCGGAATAGCTACCAGAACGAGGGGTTATGTTGATAAGGTAAGCCATACCGGGGTAAAAATTCTTGATACCCGGAAAACAGCTCCAGGGTTGCGCTATTTTGACAAAGAGGCGGTCAAAATTGGCGGAGGTCAAAACCACCGTTTTGGGCTCTTCGATTTGATCCTCATTAAGGATAACCATATTGATGCTTCCGGTGGCATTGCTTCGGCTATTCGTCGTGCACAGATATACCGTGACAAGCAACAACTCAATGTGAAGATCGAAACCGAAGTTCGCTCCATGGATGAGTTGAGTAAAGCTTTGGTATGTTTGCCGGATATTATTCTGCTTGATAACTTTACACCTGATCTGCTGAAAGAGGCCGTCGATTATGTCAAAACCGCTTGCAGTACTGTTCTTCTTGAAGCGTCAGGTAATATCGGGATGCACAATGTGGTTGAGGTGGCTGAAACCGGCGTTGATTTTATTTCTATCGGTGAACTGACGCACAGCGTCAAGGCGCTTGATCTTTCTATGACAATCAGGCTTGTCTGAATCGGCGGAAATATGGAAGTTGGAATAGACATTGTTGATCTTGATCGGATTGAAACTTTATACAGTCGTTATGGCATGAAGTTTCTCCAACGGTTTCTGTCTGAAGAAGAGATAACTCTCTGTTTACAGAAACCCCAGGTGATTGCCAGCATTGCTGGCCGTTTCGCAGCCAAGGAGGCAGTTGTCAAGGCTCTTGGCACAGGGTTTTCCGGGGGGGTTCACTGGAAGAGTTTTGAAATACTCAATAATGAACAGGGCAAGCCTTATGTGCGGCCAGCTCATGCGCAACGCATTCCTTTTGGTTGCTCAATCAAGGTTTCGATTGCTCACGATCGTCATGCTGCAGTTGCTACGGCACTGATTGAAGGGTTATAAAAGCAAAATAAGCAGGAGCTTTATTCAGAAACTCCTGCTTTTTTACTCTGTATGTGTTCGAAAAGTCAGCCTTTCTGAACGGGAAGAGGCTTCTCTTCCTCGGTGATCGTTACCTTCGATTTAATAATATCGTAGATCTTCTCTTTCAGGATGGTATCGGTAATGTAATCCCTGAATTCCGCTGACATATAGGTGTTCAGGAGATCTTCGACAGTCATGGATTCATTTTTCCCTGACTCTTTTTCAGCGAATGCCTTTATGTCGTCGTCTGATACTTCCAGCTTGTTTAGCTCTGCTATTTTCTGGCTGATAAGAAGCCATTGAGCGTGTTTTTCTGCATTCGGCCTCATGGCAATATGAAACTGTTTTTCGTCCAGCTCTTTCGGGAAGCTGCCGCCAAACTGGCGTTTGGCATTTTCAACAAGCATGTTCGAGAAAGATTCAATCATGGACTTTGGAGCAGGCACAGGATTTTCTTCAATCAGTTTTGCCGAGATGGACTCGATGAACTCTTCTTCAGACTTCATTGTAAAGTGCTGTTCAAGCTGGATTCGGACGTCTGCGGTGAAATCTGCTACTGATTCGAACCGTTCACCGGTTATCTCTTTAACCAGCTCATCGGTCAGTTCGGGAAGCTCAAGTCGTTTGATTTCACTGATTGCAACACGGAAGCGGGAATTTTTTGCATCAGCATCTTGCTGTTCATTTTCAACTTCGACAACTTCGCCAGCTTTCTTACCTGTCAAGGCTTTGCGGAAAGGGTTTTCTTCAGGAAGATACTCCAGGGTAAAGTGATGGTTTTCAGTCTTTTGATCCTCATCAGGTTCCCCAGCCTCGTTGAGTCTGACGACATCGCCGATAACAGTGTCAGTTGATGATGCAGCCTCATCGACGCTGATCAACGTTCCGTGACTTTTTAGAACAAGTTTTATTTCGCGGTCGATATCCTCATCTGTAATGGTATAATGGGCCTTGGTAAAGGTATAGTCGCTGAAATCCTTGAGTTCGAATTCGGGATGGATTTCGTAGGAGAGCTGGATTGTCAGTTGATCTGGCGAAAAGGAGAAGTCGATGATCTGGGCACGGCTGGCAGGCTTGATATTTTCGGCATCAGCAATTTCTCCAAAATATTTTGATGCCATTTTCTCGGCTATGGTCGTCTCAATAGAGGGCCCAGCCAGTTTTTTTATCAGACTTTCAGGTGCGTGGCCTTTTCTGAACCCCTTGATCTGTACGCTTCTCTTTGCTTCTCCCAGTTCCTGTTTATATTCGGCGCCAAACTCTTCAGGGGAAAGAATAATTTCCAGTACCTGTTCGGTTTCGCTGACGTTCTTGATATTCTTTTGCAAGGCTCTCTTGGTTAATGAGTCATTGTGAAAAATTAAAAGTATACAAGGTACGAATAATTCCTGTTTTATTAAAATAGCGCTTGTCTCGTGCTTTATCGGCCTGGTTTATAGATCAGTGTAGAATAAGGTGCATCATGCAGTATTTGTAAGGCAGCTTCGGAGATATCTTCAACCGTGACCGCTTCGATAGCGGCTGTTTTTTCCTCAGGTTCTATGTACCGTCCGAAGTAGGAAAGGTCCGAAGCGGTCTGTGACATTCTGCGAGTCATTTTTTCCATGCCCATAATATGGGATCCGAGCAGCTTTGTTTTCGCGGCCTGCACCTCTTCCGGGTCAGGATTTTTCAGTGCATTGCTCTGGAGCAGCTCTTTGATGAGTTCCAGAGTGACCTTCGTTTTGTTGCTGTCGGTACCCGCATAAATATTAATTGCGGTCAGATCGTCAAAATAGGTGACAGATGAATAAACGTTGTAAGCCAGCCCCCGTTTCTCCCGAAGTTCCAGATTCAGGATGGAGCTCATGCCGTTACCGAGCATGGAGTTGAGAACCATCAAGCTGTAATAGAGCGGATCATGCCGTGGTATAGCTGTTCCGAGTACAATCTGTGCCTGGTAGACCCGTTTTTTCAGCGAGAGTGTAAATGGCGTGTAATGTTCAGCAAGGAATGGCTGGCGAACATATTCGTTACCGGACGATTCTCCAAGCGCTCCGAGAAAACGTTCGCTCAACCGCATGATTTCGTCGTGACAAACATTGCCGGTTGCCGAGAGCAACATTTTTTTTGGTATGTAATGTTGGCGCATGAAGTTTTTCAGATCATCATCAGTAAAGGCTTCAACGCTCTCTTCTGTCCCGAGGATCGGTTTGCCAAGCGGGTGGCTTGGAAAAGAACGCAGGTCGAACTCCTCAAAAACAAGTTCTTCTGGAGTGTCATTAACGCTGCTGATCTCCTCAATAACAACCTCTTTTTCCTTATCGATCTCCTCAAGAGGAAAAATCGGGTCACAGACAAGATCAGAGAGCAAGTCAAAAGAGGGTTCAAGGTGTTCTGCCAGACAGCGAAGATAGATACAGGTGTGTTCCTTGGTCGTGTAGGCATCAAGGTAACCACCGTTTTTCTCAATGTTTCTGGCAATGTCGATGTAGGTGCGCCGCCGGGTTCCTTTAAAAAGTGCATGTTCAATGAAATGAGCAAGTCCCTGGCTCTTCTCGGGATCATCGCGTGACCCGGCATCAATCTGGATGCCGAGGGTAATGCTTTGTACGTATGGAACGGTATCAGTGACGATTCTCAACCCGTTTGCAAGAACATCCTGATGAACTGAAAAGGGTACTGCCAGAGGCTGCGAATTTTCTTTCGTCATTACTGAAATAATTTTCTGAAGCTTGTGATCGGAATTGGGTGCAATGTAGTTTTAATTCTTATTTTTATGAACAGTGAAGATATGTCTTCATTTATATGATTATAGCTATACTCTTTTTTTTAGTTATTGACGAAAAAATAGCGCATTTTTCTTTTGGGCAAAAAAGGCAGTTGTTCACGAAAGGTTCAAGTGGTCAAGTATAGCGAACAGAAAAGGCGGAAATATTCAGCGTTTAATGCTCAAGTCATCAATTGTCATAACCGGGGCTACCGGATATATAGGATCCCAGGTCGTTCTTGCGCTGCTCTCAAGGTATTCCAGAGAGGTGAAATGCAGGGTGATTGCACGCAAAAGCTCGGACTGCTCGTTTTTGATGAGCTTGCCGGTTGATATTGTATGGGCTGACATTCTTGATCCTCTCGCTCTCAATGAGGCGTTCAAAGGAGCGGAGACGGTGTTTCATTGTGCAGGACTGATTTCCTATACAAGGAATTTTCGTAATGCTCTTTATGAAACCAATGTGCTCGGGACAAGGAACGTCGTCAATGCTTCTCTTTTCAATAATGTCCGAAGACTTGTTCTGACCAGCTCAATCGCTGCCGTCGGTGTTCCAGAGGATGGTTCCTCAGCCAGTGAATCAACATCTTTTCAGGAGTGGCAGCGCAGGAACGGTTATATGGAAGCCAAGCATCTGGCTGAACTTGAGGGGCTTCGTGGTTTTGCAGAGGGGCTTGATGTTGTGCTGGTCAATCCTGGTGTCGTGATCGGCGTTGACCCACAGAACCTGTCGTCGGTCAGTTCCTCGAACGAAGTACTGCGTTTGATTTATCAAGGCAGATTGCCGCTCTTTCCTTCAGGAAGCACTGGCTTTGTTGACGTTCGTGATGTGGCCGATGCGCATATTGCGGCGTGGGAAAAGGGCCGTTCAGGAGAACGCTATATAGTTGTCGGCCATAACCTTTCTTTTCAAGAGCTTGTCTCTCGTATCAAGAGTTTTGAAGGCAGTCGCACTGGACAAACATTTATGGTGCCTGATGGCCTGGGGTTGCTTGCCGGTCTCGGCGGTGAATGCTGGTCGATGCTGTCGAACCGTCCCTCCTTTATCAGTTTGGAGAGCATTCGCATATCTTCAAGGAAGCTTGAATACAGTAACATGAGGTCTGTACAGGAATTGAGCTTGCGTTACCGGGATCTGCCGGAAACGCTCAAGACCATTATAACCTGAAAAGATTCCGTTTTCTCCAATTTTATCATGCTTGTTTAATTATGGATACTCAGAAAACAGAACAGAATTCAGTCGTTGTTGATCCGGCAAAACTTAAACAACTTAACCTGGCGGTCGAAGCCCTCGAAAAACAGTTCGGCAAGGGAGCTATCATGCGGATGGGAGATGGTTCGGCGGGGTTGACGGTGCAGTCGATTTCAACAGGATCGATGGCGCTTGATTTTGCACTCGGCGTTGGCGGGTTGCCGCGCGGAAGGGTAACAGAAATTTACGGCCCGGAATCTTCGGGCAAAACAACCCTTGCTTTACATGTTATTGCTGAAGCTCAGAAAGAGGGTGGCATAGCGGCTATCGTCGATGCCGAACATGCGTTTGATCCGACCTACGCACGCAAGCTCGGTGTTGACATCAACGCTCTCCTCATCAGCCAGCCGGAATCAGGCGAACAGGCGCTTTCCATTGTCGAAACCCTTGTCAGGAGTGGCGCAATTGATGTTGTTGTAGTCGATTCCGTTGCGGCTCTGGTGCCGCAGGCTGAGCTTGAAGGAGAGATGGGTGACAGTGTCATGGGATTGCAGGCCCGGCTTATGAGTCAGGCACTGCGCAAACTTACCGGCGCTATCTCAAAATCGTGCGCAGTCTGTATATTCATCAATCAACTTCGCGATAAAATCGGAGTTATGTATGGCAGCCCGGAAACAACGACTGGCGGCAAGGCTCTGAAGTTTTATGCTTCAGTACGTCTTGATATTCGTAAAATTGCCCAGATCAAGGATGGTGATGAGAGTACCGGAAACCGCACTAGGGTCAAGGTTGTTAAAAACAAAGTGGCGCCTCCCTTCAAGACTGCCGAGTTCGATATTCTCTACGGAGAAGGCATTTCAGCAATAGGCGAGCTTATCGATCTTGGTGTTGAATTCGGGGTGATCAAAAAGGCAGGTTCATGGTTCAGTTATGGTCAGGAAAAGCTTGGGCAGGGGCGTGAAACGGTGAAAAAAGCGCTTCGTGAAGATCCTCAGCTGTATAAAAAGATTCATGCGCAGGTCAAGGAATTGATGATCGGACCAGCGGAGATTATTACCGGGTCAGAATGAAAATCGGGATTCTTGATATAGACCGCCCTGTTATTCTTGCCCCGATGGAAGACGTGACTGACAGGGCCTTCAGGCAACTCTGCAAGCGCCATGGGGCCGATATCGTCTATACCGAGTTTATCAGCGCAGAAGCCCTGCGCAGAGGTGTTGAAAAGTCCTTGCGCAAGTTGCAGACCGATGCCGTTGAAAGACCGTTTGCCATCCAGATTTTCGGCAGCAATGTTGATTCGATGGTTGAGGCTGCGGTGATTGCCGAGGAGTATGGCCCCGACTATCTCGATATAAATTTTGGATGCCCGACCAAAAAGGTTGCAGGCAAAGGCGCAGGAGCGGCGCTGCTCAGAGAGCCGGAGAAGATGGCAGAGATTTGTGAAGCGGTTGTGAAGGCAGTTACTCTTCCTGTGACCGCTAAAACAAGGATAGGTTGGGATCTTGAATCGATTAACATTCTTGATATCCTGCCACGCATGGAGGATGCCGGTATTCAGGCGTTGGCGCTGCATGGCCGCACGCGGAGCCAGATGTACAAGGGGAGGGCAGACTGGAACTGGATTCGTGCAGCAAAAGAGCATGCACGGATCCCCATTATTGCCAATGGCGATATCTGGTCAGCCGAAGATGCGGTGGCAATGTTTGCCGAGACCGGAGCTGACGGGGTGATGATTGGCCGAGGCTCAATTGGCAACCCCTTTATCTTTGAACAGGCAAAGCAGCTCATCAAAACCGGCAAGCCGATGCCGAATCCCGATTTCCGTCAAAGGATACATGCGGCAATCGATCACCTGACGCTCTCGGTTCAGTTCAAGGGGGAGAAGTATGGAAATCTTGAGATGCGCCGTCACTATTCCACCTACCTGAAGGCGCTGCCGATGGTTTCGCGGGTGCGCAACAAGTTGGTGCGTGAGGATGGGTGGGAGCAGGTTATCCAGATTCTTCTCGACTACGAGGCGGAGTGTGAGGGATATGCACGGGATGGAAAGATTTTTGATGATACTGAGACGTTGAATGACCATTCAGATAAACTGGTACTGAATTATTAAGTTAAAACTATAAAACAAGTTATGAGCAGTTCGGATTTCCGCTGTCGCGTAGCGGTACTTGGCGCAACTGGCTTGGTTGGCCGCACCATGATCAAGGTTCTGGAAGAGAGAAATTTTCCGGTAAGTGACATTGTCCCGCTTGCTTCATCCAGAAGCGCGGGCCAGGTGATAACCTTCAAGGGTCGTGAGTTCATTATTCATGAACCCTCAAAAGAGGCATTCAAAGGTGTCGATATCGCGCTTTTTTCGGCGGGCGCAAAAGCGAGCCGCGAGTGGGCGCAGATTGCGGCAGGGGAAGGTGCGGTTGTTATCGACAACTCATCTGCCTTCCGCATGGATTCCGATGTCCCGCTTGTCGTCCCAGAGGTGAACCCCGGAGATATTTTCAAGGGTGATGGCACCCCTGAGCCGATTATTGCCAACCCCAACTGTTCAACTATCCAGATGGTGGTAGTGCTCAAGCCGCTGCATGACCGCTTCGGGTTGAAGAGGGTTGTTGTTTCAACCTACCAGTCAGTTACGGGCAAAGGGAAGGTTGGACGCGATGCCCTCGAGAGCGAACTTGCTGGCAAGAAGCAGGATGAGTTTACCCACTTTCACCAGATTGCCTTCAATGCTGTGCCGCAGATTGATGTCTTTACGGATAACGGCTACACCAAGGAGGAGATGAAGATGGTGAACGAGACCCGCAAGATCATGGGCGACGATGCTATCAGTGTCTCTCCTACCACTGTCCGCATTCCGGTCTATGGCGGCCACGGTGAGTCGCTCAACATCGAGCTCAAGCGGGATTTTGATATTGACGAGCTGCGGGAGCTTCTGCGCACCTCGCCGGGCATTATTTTGCAGGACGACCCTTCGGCACGCATCTACCCCATGCCGCTCACCTCATACGAACGTGACGAGGTCTTTGTGGGCAGGATTCGCCGCGACTACTGGCATCCCCGTACGCTGAACATGTGGATTGTGGCCGATAACCTCCGCAAAGGCGCCGCCACCAATGCGGTGCAGATTGCCGAGGTGATTGCTGCTCGATGTTAGCAACTGCCCGTTTATGCTGAAAGAGCCATCAGCGCCCTGCTGGTGGCTTTTGTGGCTGAGGGAGATTAATCTCTTTTCCGAGCTGTATGGCGAACTGTTTGAGCCACTCAAAGACAAGGATTTTTTCAGCTCCTTCACCTTGGAAGGCCGCACCTTGAGCTGGAGCAACGGAGCTGATTTTGCTCCTGAGTTTCTGATGGAGCACGTTGCCTGCCCCTTGTAATTATGAGCTGTCTGTGAGCGGAAAAGAGAAAATAATCATCTATATTATCCTTTTGAAACGGTCACTATAGTGATAAATCAAACCATCACTCTCGCCAGTGAGTGGCTTCTTCTCGATTGAAAGCAAAAAAGCTTGCCGCTTGTCCATCAGTGCCGCAAGGTCGTCCAACCCATGTTCAAAGCTGCTGCTCCAGCGTCATCACCGCCGCGCTGATGGCTTTAACCACCGCTGGCGATGAAGTGTTCAATCGTTGCGGATTACTTATCGACATTGATGGCAGTATGCTGAGTGGCTTCAGGGGATACGATGTTTCTGCACCGATCAGCGACATCATAGCCTTGTCGGCTCTTGTTCCCATTACTTGCACCGCTGTTTGTCGGCAGATCGGGTTTTCCATCAGCTCTTTCATGGCGAAATATTCAGCCTCTTCCTGATTATTTACCTGATGGAACGAGATCTTTTCTATCTCTCCATTGCGCGATATGGTAAAGAGTACAAAGCTGTTTTCAAGTTCAAGGATAACCTGCGGCTCCTTCGTGAATTTTGAGAGATGGACAAGGGGGAGTTGCGCTGTACCCGCAAAAAGTATCTGGTGCTCATCAGACAAGTATTTTGCAATCCTCCTGCATGGATCAACAGGGTAGAAGAGCAGAAGCTTGTTATTGCCAGTTGCATGACCATTGGCATACCTTGCGATATCGCAACCGTACCCTTCGGGTCGGTTTAAAAAATGCTCCGCCTCAATGCAGCAATACTCTCGCGACTCCTCAGTGGTTGCATCTGCGGGAAAGCAGGCAGGGAGGGGCATCAAGCTTTCCGTGACGACACAGAGCGCAAGCTCATCTTCCCTCCATGCGCTGCAGTAGCCTTTCAGCTTGCTGAGAAGCCGCTTCTCTTTCCCTGACGCAAGGCTCTGGAGGCCATGAGGCAGAGTTTTACAGCCAGAGAGAGTGTACCCGTTACTGCCGGATGTTTTAAGCCGGACAACAGCCGATTCCGCATGGTCGATGGCGCAGGCGATAATGCTCTTGCTTACTCTGTGCTCCATTATTCGAGGGTAAAATATTTTTTGAGGAATTCGAGCTTTTTTTCGCCTACTCCCTTGACCTCAAGAAACTCCTGGAAATCGTGCACTGTTCCCCCTTTTGTGGTTCTGAAGGTAATCAGCCGTTCGGCCATGACCGGGCCTACTCCGGGAATCTTCTGCAATTGCCCTTTACTCGCTTTATTGAAAGAGATGGTTCCAGTAAAGAGCTTTTTTTCTGACGAGTGTTGCGATGCTCTTTTTTGAGTTCCAGGGCTCTCTTTTTCTGATACAACATCCTCCATGACATCCTCTTTAACCGAGGCCTGTTCGGCAGTGGCAAGGCTGATAAGGCTGTCTACTTCGGCTTCGCGGTAACGAGCGATTTCAACTTTTTTGACAAGCGTCTCAGCCTTTTCTACCGAGCGGAAATTTTTCAGAACACCACCAAGTACCAAAAATCCCAGCAGGACTGAGACCAGCGTGATTTCAGCCTTGGTCAAACTGAGTTTGACGGCCAGTTTCTCGAAGAGCTTCATAAGAAGATCCGTTTAACTCTGGAAGAGACCGAACAGAGCGTTTCGTAGCTGATGGTGCCGGTAATATCAGCAATGTCTTCGGCTGACAGTCCATCCCACCCAAAAAGAATGGCTTTGTCTCCTTTTTTAACATCGTGTTTTGTGCCGAGGTCAACCATGATCTGGTCCATCGTGACAGTGCCGACCTGCGGGTAAGATTTTCCGTTGATCATCACCGTTGCCCGGCCAG
>CAIYWF010000251.1 GCA_903929845.1 uncultured Chlorobiaceae bacterium
CTGCCGCCCGCTCCGTGAACAAACACAACCCAAGGAGCTTCGGGGTCATCCAACTCGTATGTCTTGTAATGAAGCATTGAAGAGAACAGTTATATATCATTGAACTTATATGTAATAAAAACAACATTAATAACCAAAAATTTACATGCCGCTGCGAAGAACACGCACCAGTTCAAACATGGCTATCCCCGTTGCAACAGCGACGTTCAACGAATGTTTGGTGCCGTACTGAGGAATTTCGAGCACATCGTCACACAGGTTGAGTACCTCGTTTTCAAGACCGTCAACTTCATTGCCGACAACAAGGCAAAGGGGAAAATCACCAGGAGTTACTGTCGTGTAGGAATGGCTTCCTGATGCAATCTCCAGACCGCAGATTCGCACGCCCTCTTGCTTCAACATGGCAAGAATCTCCAACGGGTCGGCATGATACTCCCATAAAACGGTTTCCTGGGCCCCCAGTGCTGTTTTTTCAATCTCTTTTCTCGGAGGTGTTGCCGTATAACCGGAAATGATTATTTTTTCAATAAAAGCAGCATCTGCCGTGCGAAACATAGCGCCAACATTCCACATACTGCGAATATTATGGAGCATCAGATAAAGGGGATGCTTCTGCATAGATGAATACTGCTCCGCACTCAGCCGATTCATTTCGGCTCCATGTAACTTTCTGAACTCCTGCATACTAAAGCAACCTGAGCTTTTCGATGATCCGTCGATTTTCCTCAACCAGCCCAATATTGAACCTCAGACAGTTTTCCATAAGGTGATAACCTGAAACATTACGCACCAGAATACCCTCAGTACGGAGGCTTTGGAAAACAGCCCCCGCGTCACTGACCCTGATAATCAAAAAATTGGTATCACTCATGAACGGCTCTAAGCGGTCAATAATAAGCAGTTCATTATAGAGCTTATCCCGTTCATGAAGAATATACGATACAGCATCAGTAACCAGTGAATAATTCGCCAACACCTTTGTGAGCGTTATCTCGGCAAGCCTGCTGGAGGCAAAAGGAATTTTCGGCTTGGCAAGTTCGGCCATCAGCAGTGGATTTGCAACTGCAAAACCAATCCGTATCCCTGCAAGAGCGAGCGCTTTGGACATGGTGCGAAGCACGATAAGATTGGGCAGTTCTTCAATAAGCTCAAGAATGGAGCGCTGACGTGAAAACTCGATATACGCTTCGTCAACCAGCACAATGGCATCAGAAGATTCCACAATGAGCCGAACTTGGTCGAAGGTAAGTGATTTGGATGTCGGATTATTCGGTGTGGAAAGAACGATAACATCAACTTCCTCGTCACGCGCCGCCCGAAGAATGGCATCCGTATCGAAATCAAGGTCTGAATGCATGGGCACGCTGACAACCTGGGACTGCAACAGCCGTGCTATTTTTTCATAGAGCGAAAACGAGGGTTCGGGGATAAGCACTTTTCTACCTGGACCAAGACATGCAAGAAAGATCGTATAGAGCATCTCATTTGAGCCGTTGCTCATCATTACCGAATCAGCCGAAATACCCAGAAAATCCGCATAAGCCTGCATTCCCCTGTAAGGAAGAATATCCGGATAACGGTTCCAGGGTTCTTTGATAAACTCTCCGATAATTTCCTCTTTAAGCCACATCGGCACATCAAAAGGGCTTTCATTCTGATTCAGCTTTATCTCTGCCTGCTGTCCTCCCTCAACCTTGTATGTCGCAATATTCTTTAATGCCGGATTAAGAAGAAGCCCGATATCTCTTTTCATGATAACACTTTTCGTTGTTGCTGTGAATCACTCCAACCCGTAGCGCATGCTGGATAGACCAGTCCATTCGATTGTTCTTCTTAAAAAAACATCTTTTTATGACAATTCATGAAAAAAGTCTGGACAATCCTCAATTTTTTTATAAATTAAAAAAGGACAAAAAAAATCCAAATTAATGGGGGCGAAATGACAAGCACAAAAAAAACACCTCTTGATCTTCTCAACGACATATACAGCATTGCCTGGTGGATGACCTGCAACGAGCACGATTCTCAAGACTTGGTCTATAAGACATATCTTTATGCGGATAAAAACACAAAAGAAATTGACCTCTTGAAAGCTTTCAGAGTGTGCTATATTAACCAGTTTGGACAATACACCGATTTCTGCATCAGCGAAAAAAAATGCCAGCCACACGTTCAGCTTCTTGATTCACTGAAGCATTGTGCGGCAGACATTAAGTTATCTGTTCTTTTGAACGAAATATCAGGACTCCAACATCTTCAGATATCAGATGTTATTGGAAAACCTGTTGAAACCATAAGAACATGGCTGCTCTGGGGAAGGCAACTCTTGGTCAATACCAGCCAGCTTAAAGCTTCCGCTTGAATAAACTCTTTTTCTGAAAGGCCGCTTCAATATTGAAGTGGCCTTTTGTTCTTTATACCCACCTCTTTATATTTGATCTGATTGTATTCAATTTAAACTTTTTTTACATGATCATTATCACCGGCGGGGCAGGATTTATCGGCAGTGCCATGCTTTGGGAACTTAACCGCACGGGTGAAGAAAACATCATAATAATTGATGATCTTGGGTCGACAACCACTGAAAAGTGGCGCAACCTTTCCGGACTTCATTTCGCAGATGTCTTACCTATACAACTGTTTCCCGACCTCCTTGAAAGAGGTGCTTTTGAGGGGATTTCAGCGATCATTCACATGGGAGCGAACAGTTCAACGACTGAAACCGATGCTGATCACCTTCTGACGAACAATTTCGGCTACTCAAAAAAAATTGCCTCTTTCTGCATGACACATGATGTCCGACTTGTCTATGCATCAAGTGCTGCAACTTACGGAGATGGATCAAACGGGTACAGTGATGATATTCAGCAACTCGACAGGCTGCGACCTCTCAACATGTACGGTTACTCAAAGCAGTTGTTTGACCGCTGGGCCATTAAAAACAGAATTCTCGACAAGGCTGCAGGCCTGAAATTCTTCAATGTCTACGGCCCGAATGAGTATCATAAAGGCGATATGAGCAGTGTCGTCTACAAAGCATTCCATCAGATACTTGAAAACGGGTCTGTGAAACTCTTTCAGTCACACCGGCCCGACTATCGGGATGGTGAACAATTGAGAGATTTTATCTCTGTAAAAGATTGCACAAGAATCATGATGTGGCTCCTTGAAAATCCCGTAGCAGGCATTTTTAATGTCGGCAGTGGAGAGGCAAGAAGTTTCAAGGATTTGGCAACCGCAACATTTTTGGCTCTTGGAAAGCAACCCGTTATCGACTACGTTCCAATGCCGGAAACCCTGCGCGACAAGTATCAGTATTATACTTGCGCGGATATAACGAAGCTTCGGCAGGCAGGATTCAGCGAGCCGCTCACTTCAATTGAAGATGGAATACGCGATTATGTGCAACACTACCTTTCCTCCGAAAGCCCTTATCTTGAGTACAGGAATTCCTCTTTATAATTGCAATAATCCCCAGTAATTTTGACGACAGAAAAAACCATTGAGATTCAGGGCATTGAACCTGTCATTCTTTTCGGGCCTTACGATTCTCTCCTGAAAAAAATCAGAATTGAGTTCTCTGACATACAGATAACTGCACGGGGAACACAGATTATCCTTCGGGGAAGATCCGAAGAGGTGGCGCTCCTCGAACGGATTTTCAGCGAGATGATTGTGCTTGCCGGAAAGCATGGCGAGGTGCTCGACAATGACCTTAACACGCTCATCAATCTTGGCCTCTCCCAATCTCCAGCACCAAAACTGACCCATTACGGCGACGGGGATGTTATTGTGGCGTCACAGGACTTGATCGTAAGAGCCAAAACAGATGGCCAGAGACGGATGGTTGCTGAAGCAAAGAAAAATGATATTATGTTTGCCATCGGCCCGGCTGGTACCGGAAAAACTTATACTGCCGTCGCCATAGCAGTCGCAGCATGGAAAGCCAAAAGCGTCAAACGAATTGTGCTTGCAAGACCGGCTGTCGAAGCTGGTGAAAGCCTGGGGTTTCTGCCAGGCGATCTTGCCCAGAAAATTGATCCCTACCTTCGTCCTCTTTATGATGCGCTTCAGGACATGCTGACGGCTGAAAAGCTTAAACTTCTTACAGAACAGCGGGTTATCGAGATTGTCCCGCTTGCATACATGCGGGGCAGGACAATGAACAATTCTTTTATTATTCTCGACGAAGCACAGAACGCATCGAACAAGCAGATGAAAATGTGCCTGACAAGACTTGGCATCAATTCTAAAGCGATCATTACCGGCGATGTAACCCAGATTGATCTGCCAAAAGAGTTCGATTCCGGACTTACCAATTCACCGAAAATCCTGAAAGATATCAAGGGTATAAGCTTTGTCTATCTTGACAAAACTGATGTTGTCCGCCACAAGCTTGTTCGCGACATTATAAACGCTTACGAAATTCATGAGCAACAATAACTGCCAACGATTCATGACGGAACTTTGTTATTAACTGAGTAAACGTTTTTTTTTGAGCTAAAAAAAAATCTTATATTTACCGCAATCAGATCCGAATTGTTCTTTCTTTTTTTTTACAACTTTTAAGCGAGGAAATTAATATGGCACTCTTCATTACCGACGAATGCACCTACTGCGGAGCTTGTGAACCAGAATGTCCAGTTTCGGCAATTACTGCCGGCGACGATGCTTATATCATTGATGCCGGTTCCTGTACCGAGTGCGAAGGATACGCTGACGCTCCAGCCTGCGTTGCTGTTTGCCCTGCAGAGTGCATCGTTCAGGGATAACAAAAAAACAAACCAATTCAATAAAAAGCGGAAGGCTGAAGTCCATCCGCTTTTTATTGTTCCATCATACCTCGTAATCGATAATTCTCCGCTCTTCGCTGGCTTCCCCGGTAAATGGCTTTATTATTTCATGTTCCGGGTTTACCTGATACTCTTCGAGAGCTTTCCTGTCAATAAATTCACTATACAACACCACATCAGCAGAACTATCCGTACGGCTGAAATCTAATCCCACTTCAATAGTTGTCATCCCAGGAATTCTTCCCTTGAGTCCCAACAGCTTTTCCTTGATAAGAGTGGCATTGGTTTGCTTGTCATTGCCATGAGCAACATCCTTAAGACGCCACATTACGATATGCTTGATCATTATTGCAAATTTGGTTAGAGGGTACAACAGGTTTACATGAAAGAGTAAGAGTGACTTTCTTTTTATTTTTCCTGACTGGTTTTGATGCAACAAGTTCGCGCTTCTTCGATTTCCTGCTGTTCTTTTGCTCGGCAATCATCTGCTTCTTCGACTTCTTGATGCTCTTTTGCCCGGCTATCACTTGCTTCTTAGACTTCTTGATGCTCTTCTGCCCGGCAATCATCTGCTTCTTCGACTTTTTGATACTCTTCTGCCCGGCAATCATCTGCTTCTTTGACTTCTTGATGCTCTTCTGCCCAGCAATCATCTGCTTCTTTGACTTGTGAACTTTCTTTACCGGAGCAACTGCTTCCGGTCGACTATGTCCCTGAACGACAAAACGCCCGGAAAGAGCTAAATCAGGATTCGGTATTCTGTCCATAAATGCCATCTCGAACAAGTTGGCAGCAACATTCCATCGGTCCGTTTTAGCATTCAGCATCACGAGTAGAATATCCTTGTTGTCCTTTATAGCTCTTGCAATCAAACACCCGCCAGCCTTGGTTGTAAAACCGGTCTTAATACCAACAGCATAAGGATATTTATCAAGAAGCTTGTTGTGTGTTCTCAGACAATATACTTTATGAGTCGTCTGCTCCATAAAAACGGCTTTCTCAAGACGGGCTACCTGGTTAAACACTGGATTCCTTACTGCATATTCCGTAAGCCGCAAAAGATCTTCTGCTGTCGATATATTGCCCGCATAAATGCCTTTATCAAAACCGGCCGGGTTGGTAAAGCGGGAATTTTTCATTCCAATCATCTTCGCCTTATAGTTCATGGAGGCAACAAACGAATCAATATTACCTGAAAGATATATCGCCATTGCAAATGCTGCATCGTTGCTTGAATTGACCATGGCCGCCTTAACCAGATCGATAAGTTTAATTTTATCTCCCTGTATGAATCCTGCTTTAGATGGCTCAACCATCGTCGACTCTTTCGTTATAAGCACATCCTGATCCAGTCGGCCACTTTCAATCGCCATGATACAGGTCAGTATCTTGGTCAGGCTGGCCGGAGAAACTGGTCTGTCGATATCCTTGGCCATCAATACTTTGGAACTTCCTGTTTCCTTGATGATATAGGAATTAATTTGAACCTGAGACTGCAGTGAATCATCTCTTGTTTGCGCATGCAGCAAGAGTGGAGCGATCATGGCCGTAATGACGACAAAAACAGCTATGACCATTGATTTTTGCAGAATCAAGTCAGAGAGCTTCCTGGTGGTACGGAAGGCCTGTTTCCGTGAACGGGATATCGCGGATATCAGGATTTGATGTGGCATGAGTGGAATATAACCGTTCTTTGTTTTCAAGATATAAGATAACGACTTACCTCATTCTCAATAAAGGAATCAGAAAGTACAAAAAAATTAGTTCATGCCAGACTTTTTGAACTTCGAGCATACCCTCTTTAACGTTCAGATAATGCCAGCTTCACCGCAAGGCCTATAAACACTAAAGCAGCAATCCTGTTGACAGTTTTCTGAATCAGTGCGGAGTTGCGAAATCTGTCGCCAAGTCCACCGGCAAATAGGCTGATAACCCCGAATACCAGTAAAGTTGCCATGATGAAAACACCTCCGAGTTGAAAAAACTGCAAAATCATGGACCCATGATGAGGATCAGCAAATTGCGGCAAAAAAGCCATAAAAAAGAACGAAACTTTGGGATTCGTCAAATTCATGATAATCCCGCGCCGGTAAAGACTTCCACTGGAAAGCACCTGAAGGGACCCCTGTTGAACAGTGGTTGCTGTTGCCCTGAGCGCCTGCCATGCAAGATAAAGCAGATATGCTGCTCCCATAAGTTTCATAATACCAAAAGCAAGCACAGACGAGTGCACGATGGCGGCAAGTCCAAAAGCAACAGCAACAGTATGCCCGATAAGCCCTGTAGCCAGACCCAGTGTTACATAGAGACCTGCTTTCCGTCCATTCTGGGCTGACTGTGCCAGTACGAAAAGGTTATCAGGCCCTGGAGAGAGCGCAAGAATGACTGATGTTGAAAAAAATGCCAGCAATACATTACTGTCAATCATGAAAGCACATTGTTATTTGTCTGTTTTTGACCGGGCAGAAAGTTTGCCTCCGTTATGAATTGAGCAACGTCTTAACCGGGAGCATGGAAACGAAACCACAAGGTAAGCCTAAAAAACTATTTATGAAATTAGCAACTCACCGAGTATCGTTATAACTTGTCCCCTGCATCAATATCCTTGCCGATTTCGAAGGTCATTTGACACAAATCGTAATTGACACAAGAATCAAATATCACTTGATTGAGGTTCCCTTCCTTGATATATATTAAAGAATATGGTAAAGTTATGGATGTTTGTGGTGAGACGAAATCACAAAAGGGTATAATCGGTTATGACATCAGATGTTGCTGTGACCTGATGTAGAGGTTATTAAAACATAAGCAAGTAAGGGTGAGTGATTTTCGTTCCATCAAGGATTCAGAACAGCAGCCGGATAACGGTGAGTTCAGTACGCCATTAAGTGTCCGCAAGCTGGTTCATTCTCGACCGATGCCTCCCGAAAATCTCTCCAGGCTTGCATTGGTTATACGATTTCTTAAACCGGTTACCTGGATTCCGGTTATGTGGAGCTTTCTCTGCGGTGCTGTGGCAAGCGGCTCTTTTGGATGGAAAGAAATGTCCGGCATGAAGTTTATGCTCGGCATGTTACTTACCGGCCCTCTGGCCAGTGGTACCTGCCAGATGCTGAACGACTATTTTGACCGTGATCTTGATGAAATCAACGAGCCAAACCGTCCGATACCCGGCGGGGCCATATCGCTGAAAAATGCCACGATCCTGATTGCCGTCTGGTCGGTCCTATCGGTCATCACCGGCTATCTGATTCATCCCCTGATCGGCTTTTACGTTGTTATCGGCATTATCAATGCTCACCTCTATAGCGCACACCCTATCAAGTTGAAGAAAAGGCTCTGGGCAGGCAATATCATTGTGGCGGTTTCCTACCTTATCATTCCATGGATAGCAGGAGAAATCGCCTATAACAAGGGCTTTACACTCTCATCGCTTCAGCCGTCTCTGATTATTGCCGCGTTTTTCACTCTCTCCAGCACAGGCACCATGACCATCAACGATTTCAAATCGATTGAAGGCGACAGACAGGTCGGAATTAGAACGCTTCCAGTGGTCTTCGGTGAGACCAATGCTGCCAAAATTGCAGCAGTGCTCATCAATACCGGCCAGCTTCTCGCCTCATGCTATTTGTTCATGATCGGAGAAACTACCTATGGAATAATTGTCGCCGCCCTCGTCATTCCCCAGTTTTTTCTGCAGTTTGCTTTAGTAAAGTCTCCGGCGACGATGGATGTGCGCTATAACGCAATTGCGCAGAACTTTCTGGTTGCCGGTATGCTGATCTGCGCCTTTGCCATCAGGGCTGCAAGACCATGAAATTCAGCTACAAACCCGACATTTCAATCATTATGCCTACCCTTAACCGGGCTCATCTTCTCGAAAACGCGGTGAAAAGCGTTATTTCTCAGTCATTCGAAAACTGGGAGCTCATTATTGTTGATGACGGCAGCACGGACAACACCTTTGAAACGCTTGACCCTTATGTAAGCCGATGTTCCAATATACGGTACATGAAGCATAAGAGCCGTAAAGCTGCACTCTCCCGCAATGCAGGCATTCAGGCATCTTTCGGTCGCTATATCACCTTTCTTGACAGTGACGACCATTATCTGGAGAACCATCTCGAAACAAGAATAGCGCTTATCGAGGAAATGCAAGAAGTTTCGTTGCTTTCTGGAGGATTTCTTTGCGATGACCCAATTATGATCAAGGACTGTTACCGTCCCGACAAACTTATAAACATTCGTCAATGTATCCTTTGCGGAACCCTGTTTGGAACAAGAGAGCTTTTTATGGCACTCGAAGGGTTCAGAGATCTTGAGTACGCCGAGGATACAGACCTTTGGGAACGGGCGTCGAAGCTCTTCATCGTCAAAAAGATAGAAAACCCGAAAAGCTATGTGTACCGGCGAGCCAGCGACAGTATCACCCTTAATTACTAACGCTGGAAGATTTTAACTTTTCAACCCAAAGAAAAATCAGCCGCATTCGTCTCCGTTTTTTTTGATAATAGGGAAAGGCTTCCTGAAGAGCCTGTATTACAAGACCCATTGCCGGTTTATGCCATTTCCCGGGATGTTCCTCAAGCCACTTCCCCACCACAGCACATACCTGCCCCTGAGTTGTACCCTCGGGAGTGGTAAATAACCAGCGGTTGCACACATCGCAGACCCCTGCTACGTATCCCCTGTAATCACCAATATTGAGATCGGCTGCTACTTGACCACTTTCCTGCTTCCTGTACTCCCACCAGACTGCTACCAGATCATATCCGCTTATCATAATAAAACATTAGAACGAGGGGCACAGGTGATTTTGTGCACTTACGAAAAATCGATAAGCCTAAAAGCGTTTCTGGTAAATATGGCAATAGGGTTGATGACCCGTTTTTTGGTAGTAGTCCTGATGATACTCTTCAGCATACCAGAATATCCCGGCCTTTTCAACGCTGGTCACAACTTGATATCCGTTGATCCTTAACTCACCAATAAGCTGTTCAGCTACTTTTTTCTGCTCCTCATCTGTATAAAAAATGGCAGAACGGTACTGTGTTCCAATATCAGGTCCCTGCCGATTACTCTGTGTGGGGTCATGAATCTCAAAAAAGAGTTTAGCAAGGGCTTCATAGCTGACCATAGCGGCATCGAACTCAACCTCCACAGCTTCAGCATGTCCTGTTTTGCCGCTACAAACCTGTTTGTAAGAGGGATTATCAATGACACCACCCGTATAGCCTGATTTTACGGAAAGCACACCCTTTACTTTTTTGAAATGGTACTCAACACCCCAAAAACATCCCCCGGCAAAAACGGCCTTTTGCGTCACCACAGCAGAGGTTGTTTCCGGCAGAAAACTCAGAGAAATTGAATTAACACAGTGACAAACATTTTTCCCGGTCAACCCTTCCCTGAAAAATACATGGCCGAGATGAGCGCCGCAATTGGCAAACACTATTTCCGTACGCCGTCCATCCGTATCAGGAATCTGCCTTACTGCACTTTCGATGGCATCATCAAAACTTGGCCATCCAGTGCCTGAATCAAACTTGTCAGACGATCTGAACAACGGTGTATCACATCGGCGACAGAGATAAGTCCCCGACTCTTTGTTCAGGTAATACTTGCCACTTCCGGGCATTTCAGTTCCTTTCTGGAGAATTACCCTCTCTTCTTCTGGAGTCAACTGATTATAGCTCATAGCATCTTTTATTTGTGCAACAGTCAACTTAACAAGCGCCATCATTTTCTTGCGTCGGATTTGGCCCGCCTGTGAGTGCGCTTACAGTTTTGACGACAAGAGTACCTGCAGCAAAGAGTCCGAGCCCAGCCACAGCAACACCGGTTAACGCATGGAGAACAGGAAAGCTGATGGGAGCAAGTAAAACTGCACCTCCAGCCATCCCGACGGCATTTTTAATTGTTGATACCTGATTATTTTGTTCCATGATATCCGTGATTGAAATTTTGCAAAAAATAATGCATTGTGACGTTGCAAAAATAGCCGACACTACTACCATACATGAGAAAAAGTCATCCCATAAAACGAACTGGCAACTGCAGGTTGAATATGCCAATCTTTATATGGCTCTGTAAATAACAAACTGCTCCCTATGCCAATTACTGCGCCAGCAATCACATCCCGGCTGTAGTGTCGTTTTGATTCTACCCGGCTGTAACCTGTAAATGAGGCCGCAACATAAGCAGGAATACCATAATTCCATCCATATCGTTCACGGATGAACTCTGCCGATGAGAAGGTGATGGAGGTGTGCCCTGATGGAAAGGAGTGATCTCCTCCATCAGGGCGAGTAGCAGGAATGGTATACTTCATCCCGAAAGTAAGGGCAAGCATGAGAGCGCCTGATTTGGCAAGTTGCGTGAGGCCATCCCTGTCATTCAGGGCAAGAGCAATTCCAGCTCCGCTAGCAGGCAATACCACCTGAAGAATATCGCCTGCACGTTCAACCGCATCACTGGCAAAGGCCGCATTACTGAACAGAAGAGAGAGAAGCTGCATCACCATGAACACTCTGCCACAAATGCAACGCATCAGTTTCCCCACTTTTGTTACCGAATTCTCTCTATCCATGATATCATCCAAAAAAAACGGTTAACATCGTTGCAAAAATGGCTTCCAAATCCTTATACTACGGCTGATTTTTGGACAATTAGCTCAGTTGGTTAGAGCGTTCGCCTCACACGCGAGAGGTCAAAGGTTCGAGTCCTTTATTGTCCACATCTTGCCCTTCCTGTGTTAACGACACCCTACTTTCTTTAAGCTATTGTCCGATGAACAAATAGTGAACAATAATTGATCCCTGCCGAACAGTAATATAAGCAAAACCGTTTGGGTTTTTGTATCTCAACGCCGGAAGAGTACGTTGAGATCACCAAAAAAGCGGCTGCAGCAGCTCTACGGTCTATTTTCTTTGCTATGCCAGACTCGAATAATAACAACCGTATCGTTTCTGTCCCGCATATAGCGAAGAACAAAAGCCCCAGCTCCAAAAGATACAACCCATTCGCGTCGACCAGTGTCATCGTCCATTGGGCGCCCAATGTCTGGTATTGATTGTAGAAAACCCGCTCCGTCCATAATGGCCTTTGCTGCTCGTGCTGCTGCATCAGGGCTTTTTTCGTGCAAGAATGCATTAAGCCGCTCAACATCGGCTAATGCCTCTGGAAGCCATTTTATTTGGGGCACGGCGTCACCTTCCCCTGCGCCAGATTTTCAAGCCATGCAGCAGCTTTTTCATGCGGGATAACCTCACCGGTCAATTGATAACGTTCCCAACGTTCCATATCCTCGCGTTTTTCTCGCTCGTAGTTTTCTTCGCGCTCTAAAAATGTTTCGATTGCTTTACACATGAGCCAGTGCGGTGATCTGTCGCGGATACGAGCCAAAGCTGCAAGACGTTGCTGAGTGGTGTCGTCTAACTTGACACCTTTTGTCTGTGACATAACCAAATCTCCTTTTGGTATAAGGTAAGACTTATTACAACCTATAGAAACCTTATTGAATTGGAATGTGTCTTCATTCTCCGGTGAGGCGTTGTCAGAGGGTTACCGCCACACTAAACGATTCGCATTTGGATTTCAGTGAACAGGTTAAAACTCCTCAATATACAGCTCACCGGGATCGTCTGGATGATGCTTGGTATAACCAAAATCATTAAGCCATTCTGAAACATGACTGACCATTTCTGGTTTCCCGCTGACAAAAAAGTGCGTCCGTTCAGGATCAGGGGTTATGTTAAACTCATTCTGCAAGGTATCATTTCTCAAGAGGTCCTCTATGCATAATCGAAAACCATCCCAGCGATCGTCCGCATCGGTCAGTGTCGGAACGTAAAAAAAGTTTGCATAGGTTTTTTCGAGAAAGGTCAATTCACTGTAATAACCAAGATCCCAGCGGTGGGCGGCACCCTGTACCACGACCATTTTACTTTCAGGTCTTTCAATAATGTGGGAACGCAAAAAACTGATATAGGGAGCAATACCCGTTCCTGTTGCGACCATGACAATATCACTGCCGTCAGGTGTTTCATCAAGTCGAAAGAGCCCGCTTATTTTTGAACCGACATAAACCCTGTCTCCAATATTCAGGTTGAACAACCGGGAAGTTAACTGACCGGACTTGACCTGTGAAATGTAAAACTCCATCTGTCTTGTCTCAGTCTTTGCCGAAGCGATTGAGTATGGCCTCTTGATAAGCCTCTCTGATTCAGCAGGGACTGACTCGGGTTCCGAATTGGACGATCGCATCTCGTAGCCGTAAAGCCCAAGCAGAATATTTTGTCCAGCCTCAAACTCTTCTCTTGCTTCATCGGTATCGAGTCTGAAAATCATGATATCTGGAGTAACCATGATTTTACCGATAACCGTAGCATTATATAATGGTGTATCCATAAATGATAAAACTTCCTTATCCTGTAATTTATAAGAGCAGTGTCATAAGAGAGAAAAATAATAATTGTTATCACTATAACAAGTTATGATAGCGAACAACACTTGGGAAATTAATCTTCTTATTGCCTGATACCCGGTACTCTACAAAGCCTGCCTCCATCCGCCACCAAGCGAACGGTAAAGCTCTGCCATGGCGGCAAGGTGCTGACGCCGTATATCAGAAAGAGTGAGTTCCGCACCAAGCGCATTGGTCTGAACAACAATAACTTCAAGATAGGTTGCCATCCCGCTCTTAAAAAGCATTCCTGCATTGGTAACAGCCTTCTGCAAGGTAACAACCCGTTCCTGTGCGATAATTTCCTGCTCCTTTATCTTCTCAAGTCGTACAAGTGCATCGGAGACCTCCTCTACCGCCTTGACCATCGATTGCTTAAAGGCAAGTTCGGCTTGATCCCGTTTTATTTTTGACTGTACAAAGTTCGCTTTCAACTGACCTCGCTGAAACAGCGGCTGCAGCAAGGAGCCCTGCAGCACACTAAAGAGGGAACCCGGAACATTAAACCACTCACTCGATCTCAGTGCACTCACTCCACCCTGGGCCGTAAGAATAAGCGAAGGATAAAACATTGCGCCAGCTTCATCCAGATCTGCATTTGCACCCCTGACAGCAAGTTCTGCGGCCCGAACATCTGGGCGATTCTGAAGCAGGGCTGCAGGAATTCCGACAGAAAGATCATCGACCACTTTTTCACTAAAAAGCAATTGATTACGGCGAATCGGACCGGGCATTCTCCCGCAAAGAGTACTCAATGCATTTTCCTGCACAGCAATGTTTTGTTCGATAAGAGGAATTGAACCGGCGATCGACTGTCTTGATGCTTCCTGCTGCCTGATGGCAAGATCATTGACCTGCCCGGCTGTATACTGAAGCTGTATCATCTTCAGTGTGGTATCGGCAAGAGCAAGATTTTCCCTTGAAACTGTAAGCTGTTCATCCAGCATAAGAAGATTATAATAACCTGCAGCCACATCTGCCACCAATCTGGTACGTACAGCTTTGGCGGCTTCCTGCGTTTTCAGATACGAGGCAAGTGCTGATTGGCTCCGACTGCGAATCTTTCCCCAGATATCGAGTTCCCATGAAGCAGATGCTGAAGCAATATACTCTTGAGGAGTTTTCTGGGCGCCATTATCAGAGGAATTGTTTCGAATATCCTGAACCCCAACAGTCAGAGAAGGAAAAGTTCCAAGCTTTGCAGAATTATGCAGTTGCTCTGCATAATCGATATTTTTCAAGGCTATCTGCAGGTCAATATTGTTCCCCAGCGCTGTATCAATCAGCGCTTGCAATGCCGGATCTGCAAAAAAAACTTTGTAGGGAAGCTTGGCTATAACGGTATCAGCAGGTGCAACCGAACCTAACGGCAATGCGCCTCGATAACTTGCCGGAAATACTCCTTCACGCTGCACTGACTCACGACTGCCACTGCACCCAACTATACTGAAAACGACAAGAAAAAGCATCCCTGTCAATACAACAACATCCCTCTTTTTTTTCATAACCTCTCTTTACACTTCAAGATAGTTTCTGTGAGCGCGCTTTTTCTTCAATGAGCACCTCTTCAAGCAGCTCCCCGGCCTCAACAATGGGAGAGGCCACTCCGGTAATGCGCTCCTGCAGATACTGGAAAGTGATAAACAGCACCGGAACAACAAATATACCGAGCACCATACCAATAAGCATTCCACCAATAGCCGCTGCACCTATCGAGTGGTTCCCCTGAGCCGCAGGCCCGGTAACAAAGAGAAGGGGCAACAGACCTGCGATAAAGGCAAGAGAGGTCATCAGAATAGGGCGAAGCCGCGCCTTTGCACCTTCAATGGCCGCTGCAGAGAGCGAGCTCCCGGCAACTCTCCGCTGCAAGGCAAACTCAACTATAAGAATAGCGTTCTTGGCCAAAAGCCCAATAAGCATGATAACGGCAACCTGGACATAAATATTATTTTCAATACCGGCCAGCTTGATACCGAGAAAAACGCCAAGCAATCCTGTCGGTATCGAAAACATGACGGCAAAAGGAAGCAGATAGCTTTCGTAAAGTGCTGCGAGCAGGAAGTAAACAAACAAGATCGAGAGCAGAAAAATAAAGAGCAGGCCGCCGGTTGACTCAATCTCCTCCCGGCTCTGTCCTTTCCAGTCGTAGCTGTAGCCTGACGGCAAAGTACTCATTGAGACCTCTTCAACAGCCTTGATTGCCTGACCGGTACTGAATCCCGGCTTGACAACCGCATTAATTGAAATCGCATTAAAGAGGTTGAAATGGTCAACTGACTCTGTACCGTACACCTTTTTAAGAGTAATTACCGATGAAACCGGCACCATATCACCTCTGGAGTTTTTAATAAAAACCCCGTTCAATGAAGATGGTTCTGTGCGTTCCGAAGACTCTGCCTGCATCACCACACGATAATATTTGCCAAAGCGGTTGAAATCCGACGCCTGCATACTGCCATAATAAGCCTGCAAAACGGTCATGATGTCTTGGACACTCACCCCAAGCTGACCAGCCTTGATATTATCAACCTCAAGCTCATACTGCGGATAAGTCGCTTTGAAGTTGGTAAAAGCAAACCCGATTTCCGGGCGCTTCATCAATGCGTCAAGAAACCCCTTCGATATCCCGCTGAACTTGTCGATCGAACCACCACTGCGATCCTGCAACACAAACTCAAGGCCACCGACAGTACTGAAGCCGGGCACTGTGGGCTGCGCAAGGGCAAAGAACGAGCCATCCCGGTTGCTCAACTTCATTGACATCGTGGCAAGAATCTTCTTGATATCGCCTTGGGCGCCCCGATCCTGATGATCACGCAATTGCACAAAAAGCAGGCCCGAAGAGGGCGAAGAGCTTCGGGTAAGAATGTTAATGCCAGCCACAGCAATCACCTTGCGCACGGATGGCATGGATTGCAGCATGGTGGTTGCGTTGTCGAGAGTCTTCTGGGTACGCTGCAACGAAGCGCCCGGCGGCAGAGTGACGGAGACAATCACGAAGCCGTTATCCTCATCTGGAATAAAGCCTGTCGGCATAATTTTGAAAAGCCAGAACGAGAGCGCTATCACCACGCCGAGAGCGCCAAAGGTGATGCGCTTGTTGCGGATGAGAAAAACAAGAGCACCAAGATATTTACGCTTCATGGCCTCAAAACTGGCGTTAAAGCTGGTGAAAAAGCGCTGTCCGAAGCCGCCAAATCTCTTGAGTTTATGATGATGGTTACCTGTGCCATCAGAATCGTGCAGATTCGTCAAAAAGAGGGCGCAAAGCGCGGGACTCAGCGTCAGGGCGTTGACGGCTGAAATAAGAATGGCAATGGCCAGGGTAAAGGCAAACTGCCGATAAAAGACACCCGTCGAGCCTTCGAGAAAGCCAACCGGCAAAAACACGGACGACATCACCAGCGTAATGGTGACAATAGCTTTCGTAATCTCACGCATTGCCGAGACTGTGGCAACTTTGGCCGGATAACGTTTCTGTTCCATTTTGGCATGAACCGCCTCAACCACAACAATCGCATCATCCACCACAATCCCGATCGCGAGCACAAGACCAAAAAGCGTCAGGACGTTGATAGAAAAACCAAAGAAGTTCATAAAGAAAAAGGTGCCAATGATGGCGACCGGCACGGCAATGGCGGGAATAAGCGTGGAACGCAAATCCTGCAAGAAGATAAAAACCACCAGAAAGACCAGCAGAAAAGCTTCAATGAGGGTATGAATCACCTGGTTAATGGATTCATCAACCACCTTTTTGGAGCTATAGGGAATCGAATAGGTGATGCCTGCCGGGAAGGAGACGGAAACCTTTTCGAGGGTCTTGCGAAGGCCGATTTCAACCTTGTTGGCATTTGAACCTGGGGCCTGAAAAACCGCAAGAACCACTGCAGGATCACCATTTGCTTTGGTATCAACGGTATAGCGGTAAGCGCCAAACTCCACGCGGGCTATATCGCCAAGCTTGAGCAATGAGCCGTCAGGATTTGAGCGAATCACCATATTTTCATACTCACCAGGATAGCGATTCTTCCCCTTGTACTTCATCACATACTGCATCGACTGACCACTATTTTCACCAAACGATCCGGGTGCAGCCTCCAGATTCTGGCTCTGAATAGCCGCAGCGACTTCTTGCGGCGTCACTTGGTAGGCTGCCATCTGCTTCGGCCTCAACCAGATACGCATGGAATAGTCAAGGTTACCATAAACCGATACCTGGCCAACGCCCGGGACCCTCGACAAATCGTCAACAATATTGATTTTGGCATAGTTCTGCAGAAATATCGTATCGAACTGCGGAACCTTGCTGGCCAGATTGATCAGCATAATCTGGCTGTTCTGGCGCTTGACTGTCGTCACGCCAATCTGGTTCACCTCGGCAGGCAAGCGGCTTGTCGCCTGCGACACACGGTTTTGCACATTCACCGCAGCCTGATCGGGGTTGGTGCCCTGCTTGAAAAAGACGGTAATGGAGAGGGAACCATCATTGGCGGAAGTGGAAGTCATGTAGGTCATGTTTTCCACGCCATTGATGGCCTCTTCGAGGGGAGGAGCCACAGAGCGGCCAACCGTCTCGGCGCTTGCGCCGGGATAGCTTGCCGTGACCGAGACACTTGGAGGCGCAATATCAGGAAACCGTGTAATTGCCAACTGATTCATCCCGACAAGACCGAGAATCACCAGAATCACCGATATGACCGTTGCGAGAACCGGTCTGGAAATAAATCTTTCAAACATTAATAGATAGGTTTAGCTCAGCCGTTTTCATTTTCGGGGCTCCCCTGCA
>CAIYWF010000252.1 GCA_903929845.1 uncultured Chlorobiaceae bacterium
GGAGGAAAGGAAGAGCTTTATCTTGGAAGCGCTGATATGATGCCAAGAAACCTTGACAATCGAGTTGAAGCAATTTTTCCTGTGTTTGACAAAGCGCTTGTCAAAATTGTTACAACAGATTTTGAGTTGATCCTCAGTGATAATGTCAAGGCATGGCAGATGAATGCCGACGGCATATACTCATTGATTGACAACGACTCCCCCAAGTTAAACAGTCAGGCTCTCTTGCTCGACCGATCTGCTGTAAAAAAAACTCATGCGTGTAACTAAAAAAACAGAAATGCTTGAATTCTCAAACAGTGCACTCTGTTTTGGAAATAACCTGATGTGGCTGCATAAACGAAAGCATCCTCATCTAAAGCGACTCCTTGATACAGCACAGTCAGTTCATCTCGATCGATCTTCAAAGATCGTTATCCTCAGCGATCTGCACATGGGAAATGGAGGACGACTTGATGAGTTTCGGAAAAATGCCGAACTGGTAAAAAGCATACTCGAACGATATTATCGGCCTAAAAAATACAGTCTTGTTCTCAATGGCGATATTGAAGAGCTGTTGAAGTTCCCGCTTGCCAGTATTGAAGCAGAGTGGAGAGATTTTTACGAACTGTTTCAAACATTTGAACAGAACGGCTTTTTCTGGAAAACCTATGGCAACCATGATGCTGCATTGCTAGACGAAAAAGAGTACCGGTTTGCGTCATCACTGGTCGAATCTCTGAAATTTCATTATGGAAATAAAACTCTCCTGCTTTTTCACGGCCATCAGGCATCAGTCTTCATGTGGGAGACGTTTCCTTTTATCAGTCGTGCAGCAATCTTTATTCTCCGCTATATTGCCAAGCCTGCTGGTATCAAAAACTTCTCCGTCGCCTACAACAGCCGTCGACGGTTCGCGGTCGAAAAATCAATTTATGAGTTTTCCAACCGGGAGAAAATTGTTTCCATCATAGGACATACCCATCGTCCTTTGTTTGAATCTCTTTCCAAAGTAGATTATCTGAACTACAAAATTGAAGAACTCTGCAGGATTTACCCATCCGCTGAAAGCGAAGAACTTCCTGCAATAGAGGCGAAGATGGAGTCGTTGAAAATCGAACTTGAAGCCTGTTACCGGCAGGGAAAGAAAATCGGCCTCAGAAGCGGCATTTACCATAATCTTACCATACCAAGTCTCTTCAACTCAGGCTGCACTATTGGAAAACGAGGCATCACTGCTCTTGAAATTGAGGGAAGCACCATAAGGCTTGTCTGCTGGTATAATGGCAAACAGGATTCCACATTCTCCAGTGATCGTGACAATCGGCCAACTGAGCTTGGTTCAACTGGTTTTTCCAGAATAGTTCTTAATGAGGACTCTCTTGATTATGTTTTTTCCCGCCTTCATCTTCTGGCCTGAAGTCGAGACTGACAGTCAAATCTGATTTTCGGCCTGACCTACTGTACCACTGGAAAGTGAAACTGATGGCTTTTGAAATTGTATCGGAGCTTCAGCAATTTTCATAAACAATTTTATCTGTGACAAATGCGGAGGCCAGTTCACCAATAAGGTAGCAAGCGCCTCCCACACCGAGACCCAAGCTACAATCGTAAGCCCTTCGGCAAGAACCCTGTTAAGAAAGGATGTGCCATTTTCTAAAGTAAACAGAAGATTGACCCAGAGAGAGATACCGAGAATAACAACGCCAAAAATGAGAATAATTACTGATGTTTTCAGCATTTTTTTCGTTGCGGCAAACTCAAGCTCTCGCTGATACATGAAATATTTATAAACACTGGTACGAACCCGAAGCATAAACTCTTCGGATGGAAAACGCTCGAACATAAACCTGATAACAAAGTCCACACGACCTATTTCAGTCACACACTCTGTAAGGTAATAGACAAGATCTTCATCAAGATCCTTTTTATGATATGGCGCTGTCTTGTCGAAGTTCTCATACAGATCCTCAACACGCTGTGCAGCGACATCAATAATAACGCTACCTTCAACCGTATGATCGTACCGATCAAGTATTCTTTTTTTCACAAGTTCCTTACCTGCTTAGATTTCTTTATAACCCTAAATATACAAAAAATATCGGATTTATAGTTGTTGCAATTATATCATGAGTTGCAAAAAAAGCCAGCCGAGAGTTTTACAATTGATGATTTCACAGAATCGTTGCATAATCTTAACCTTTCTTCAACACTATCTTGTTTTCTTACTATTCTGAAGTTCAGGGTTCTTGATAAACATCATCGCACCGTCAACTTGATGAATCTAAATAAGGCAGGTTTTTTCAAACCATGACCCTGATATCCGGTGAAAAACTATCCTGCACGTTTTCGTGTCAAAGCGGAACATATAATGTATCATAACTAAATGGAGGACTTCATGTTGCGACTTGATGAATTGAAAACGGAAATAAACGCAGAGTTTTATTTACATGAGGAACTAAAAAATCATGACGTCAGAAAAGTCGATGCTTTGGCTGATATGATTATAAAACCTTCCAAAAAAAAAGACTTGCTGAAACTTCTGCACTTGCTGCAAAAATCAGGGAATCCCCATATTGTCATCAATTCAAAAGGGCGGGTTCTCTTCCCTGACAGACGGTTTCATGGAACTATTGTTGTTACTGACCTGAAGCTATAGAGAGTATTTGAGATTTTTCACTCTCTCGCCACACTCCTGTAATGGTAACTCAACACTATGAAGAGTACCTTAGTGCACTTTCAAATCGGTAGAACCGAAAAAAGTTTAATGACTAAAGAGAGGAACTTATATGGCACTACCGGTGATGCCTTGGTGCGCAAATTAGCGCTGACGATCAAGAAACTCCAGAGCGGCCCTTTGGGTGGTAACCAACAGATTGGCGCTCTGCTACGTATGGCTGTCGTATGGAATATTCCTATTGCCTGCAATCGTGCTTCGGCTGATTTTATGATTTCATCGCCGTTAATGGAAGGCGAGTATCTTGAATTGTTCCCCGGCACCATCCCTTTTTGTTCACAAGCTTGTTGCACACCTGTAACAATTCCTCAACAGAACAAATAGTACTTTCTGTGGCACCTGAAGATATAAGAAATGAATGCAGAAATTTTAATGATCAAGTCACACAAACCAACCCAATATTTGTTATGAAAAAAGTTGCAATGATAGTCGGTCTGGCCGCGGCCCTCGGGTTCAACAACGCAGACGCGGCTGACTGGAACTGGAATGGAGATGTCCGCGAACGTTTTGAGTCACAGCATAACTCACCAACCTACTTGAGTAACGCCGACACAAACGGCAGCAGCCGCGTCCGCACCCGCGTCCGTCTTGGTGCCTCTGTCTGGATCAACGAAGAGCTTTCTTCCGGCTTCCAGCTTTCAACAGGTGACGATCAGACAAAAGAGACTATATCGCGAAATCAAACCTTTACAGGGATTTTCCAGCCGAAAAACATTTATCTCAACGAGGCCTTCATTGACTACCATCCAACAGCTCTTGAGGGTAACGTGAACCTGCTTATCGGTAAAAGAGATGTCTCCAATACGATTATTCGGGTTGACAACCTTGTGTATGACTCTGACCTGACCTTTGAAGGTGTGACAGTGCAATATGGCAAGGATGCCAATGGCAAAGAAAAAGAGGGGTTGATTGGCATTGCTGGCTACTATTTTCTTAACGAATATAACAGCACAGCGAATGCAAGTCCATACCTTTACATTGCTCAAGGCGCATACAAGGGCGAAATCAATGACATAAGCTATCTGTTTGGCGCAGGCTATAACTTGTATAAAAACCTGCAGTACCTTGGATTTAATGATACAAACACCCCTACCAGCGTCCCGTCCGACTGGAAAAAATCAGGCTATAACATTGCCGAACTTTTCGGAAAAGTTGGCGGTCAGCTCACCGACACACTGCCCTGGAAAATCTACAGTCAGTATGCTTTCAATACTGCCAATCATGCCGATCATTCCAATATTATTGACAGCAAAAGAAAAGCATGGCTTGGTGGTGTGACCATAGGTGACGCCAAACAGGTCGGGGATTGGGCTCTTGATGCAAAATATGTCAGGATTCAAAGAGATGCCGTCTTCCCTTTGTTCACCGATTCCGACAGAAAACCAGCTGATATAGTCAATATCAATGGTTTTGAGGTTGCAGGAACCTATCATCTTGTTCAGAATATGACTATCGGAGCAAGATACTATCAGTATAATAATATCGATGCATCTGCTACAGCGTATAATCCTACGCTTCATCAGTTGCAGCTCGATGCTCTTGTGAAGTTCTAAAAAATTGTGTGTGTGTGTTGTTCTTTCTTCTGGTTGTGTGTGGCTGGTTTGCAAGACTGTTCCTGCTGCTGAAGGACAGTCTTGCAGAACCGGTTTATAATCAGTAAACTCTTTTACTCTTTATCATCTATCTAACTTAATTATGACAATCAACATGAACCTCTTCAGAAAAATACTTTTAAGTGCCACTGTGTTCGGAGTTATGGCTTCCGGCACGGCTGGAGCTACCGGTAAAATCGTTATTGACGGTTCGACGACGGTCGGTCCTATTGCCAAAGCTTTTGCCAGCCATTATACCAAGACCACTGGCGTACAGGTGACGGTAAGTGAGTCCGGTTCGGGTAATGGTGCAAAAAGCCTTATCAACAAAACCTGTGACATTGCAACGATGTCACGCGCCATGAAGGAAAAGGAAGAGGCCGCGGCGAGAAGCAAAGGCGTCAACCCTGTTGAACACATCGTTGCGCTTGATGGGCTTTCAATTGTTGTTCATCCGAGCAATCGTATCAATGCACTCTCAAAGGCACAGATTCGCGGTATTTACATGGGCAAGTATACCAACTGGAACCAGCTTGGTGGAGCAAATTCGGCTATCGTGGTCATCCAGCGCGAATCGAACAGTGGCACGGCTGATTCCTTTAAAGAACTGGTTATGGGCAAGGA
>CAIYWF010000253.1 GCA_903929845.1 uncultured Chlorobiaceae bacterium
CTGTGGCCAAGTTCGAGAAAAATTCTCAAGGTCATTACGCGTCAGATTGCAAAAATTCCTGCCCCCCTGATCTATATTATTGCAGATTACCGTTCGACAAAGCACTATATCGAATGGAAACTCAACCGATACAGCTCCTTGCTCCTCGCGATCAACCGAGCCCAGAAAAACACCCTGGCCGCCTGCATTGCCGCAAGCGGCAGCCCGCTTCTTTCCGAAATCGATATCAACGTCTTCGATGCCTGCTACTTCGTTCCGCCCTATCTCGACGATATGCTTCAGCAGTTGCTGCATGACTATGACGGGATTATTATAGTACCGATGTTTCCGGTTGAATCGGCATTCTCCTGCGGGGTTGCCTGCCAGATGGTCATCGATCTCTATGGAGACAGTGCCTTCAGAAAGGTCAACGTCTTAAGCAAACTCTGGAAAGACGATCGTCTCCACCGTATGTACACGGAGCATCTTTTCAGGGAGCTTACCCCGTCCCTGCGTCTCCAGAAACGCGGTAAAATTGGTCTTGTGCTGGTCATCCATGGCACCCTCGTCAAGGATCGTGCCGGAAATCCACCGACACTCTTTACCGGACTGGAAGAGACCATAGCATTTTTTGAGGTGATGAAACAAAAAATTATGGCCGATCCGCAAAATATATTCAGCGATGTTCGTCAGGGCTGCATAAATCATTCCAGAGGAGGGGAGTGGACTTCCGATACCATTGAAAAAGCGCTTCTTGATTATAAGCGTGAGGGGTACGAGGGAGTGGTCATGTTCCCTTACGGTTTTTTTGCCGATAACAGCGAGACCGAATATGATGCCCGCAAAATGCTTGAACAAGCCGGTTTTCCACTCTCCCAGTATATCCGGTGCATTAACGACACACTCCCCTTGGGCCGCTGGCTTGCCGATCAGGTACTCGAAAAGCTTCAAGCGCTCAACAACCTTCAGATCGCTCTGGAACGTTTTGAACATAACCAGTAAAAATCATTACCCTTGAACGCTGAACAAGAGAGAGAGAAAGAGCAACGGGAGGCTGCACTTCGGCAGGATCCCGATAATTCCCTGCTACAGTACGAACTTGCGCTGACCTGTATTGACCAGCAGCGGAACAGTGAAGCGCTTGAGCTGCTTGATCGCTGCATTCTGGCACAGCGTCGAGACCCTGCGGCACTCTACGCCCGTGCAGTCACCAACCTCGCCATGGGCGCCTACCGGAAAGCAGCTTGCGATCTCATGAAAACTATTGTGCTCGACCCCGCTTTTCTGCAGGCCTACAAACACCTTGGATTTGTGCAGTTCATGCTCGGCAAAGAGGAAGCTGCCCTGAAAACGCTCCAGAAAGGGCTCGCCATCGACCCGGAATATGCCGATATTTACTGCGTTCTTGGCGATGCATACCTTGATCTTGGAGAGTTTGACAAAGCAAAAGAAGCTTTTGAAAAAGCCCTCGACCTTGAACCAGGCAACCCTGAACCCCACAGCAAGATTGCCATGTATTATCTTTCGAGGGGCGATATGAAAGGGCTGAAAAGGGAGTATGAAATATTAAAAACACTCGACGCCGTACTGGCCGAACAGATAGGAACCCTATTTTTTGAAGCGCCATGAAACTCTTTCCTGATGTTGAGACAAGAAAGCGGTTTATGAAAACCGCCCTTCCTGTTATTTTCGGTATAGCGTGGACTCCGATCCTGTGGATGCTTGTGCTGTCAACAGTTGGGCCCGCCTTGTTTTCAGTTACCGGCTCCTGGCCGGTCACGCATGGCGCCGTAATTATTATGGTTTTACTGGTAACATCCTTATTTATAAAGTTATTTATGCGTATAGGCCGAAAATTTCACAACGAAGGTCATTAAAGCCTACTTTTTTCTGTGGCCAAAGAAATTTTTTTTATATATTTGCGCACCTTATTTAAAAAGGTTACAGAACTGAAAATTTATTTCCTGTGAGACCCGAATTAACTCAAAATGGCGTTACATGGATCAGACACTGAGTAATTTTGGCAATGTATTTGCTTTCCTTGCCCTTGGCGTTATTTTCGTTGCCGGAGGGTATCTCACAGCCCGTCTCTTGCGTCCAAGCAGGCCCAACCCTGCAAAAAATTCAACCTACGAGTGCGGCGAAGAAGCGGTAGGCAGCGCATGGGTCAAGTTCAATATCAGGTTTTACGTCGTCGCTCTTATCTTTATCATTTTTGACGTTGAGGTTGTCTTCCTGTTTCCATGGGCGACCATATTCCGCCAGCTTGGAGAATTTGCTTTGTTTGAGGCGCTTGTCTTTGCAGGAATCCTTATTCTTGGTCTTGCCTATGCCTGGGTTAAAGGAGATCTTGATTGGGTCAGGCCCACACCCAACATTCCAACAATGCCTGAAATGCCGAAATTGCCGACTGCGAAATCCACCTCACTGAGAGGCTAACAGATACTATTCACCATTCATTCGATCGTTATGGGTTTACTTGATGCCGGGATAACAAAGCATAACATGCTGGTAACATCGGTTGACAATGTTCTGAACTGGGCTCGCTTGTCATCGCTCTGGCCAATGGGCTTTGGTCTTGCATGCTGCGCCATCGAAATGATGGCGACCAACGCCTCCAACTACGATCTTGAACGCTTCGGTATTTTCCCCCGATCATCCCCCCGTCAGTCCGACCTTATGATTGTTGCTGGCACGGTTACCATGAAAATGGCCGAAAGGGTAATCCGCCTCTACGAGCAGATGCCTGAACCCCGCTACGTTCTCTCCATGGGAAGTTGTTCCAATTGCGGAGGTCCCTACTGGGAGCACGGTTACCATGTCCTCAAGGGAGTTGATCGTATTATACCTGTCGACGTTTATGTCCCCGGTTGCCCTCCGAGACCCGAATCGCTTATCGGCGGTCTCATGAAAGTCCAGGAGTTGATAAGAATGGAGCAGATTGGTATATCAAGGGCGGATGCACTGAAGAAGCTGGCTGAGAAAAGTGTCGATCCCCGGCTCATTATCGAGCGTGAGCGCAAGGCTGTCGGAGCATAACTAACATATAAGGCTTACTGTCCTATGGAAGAAGGAAAGGTTATATCGCAGTCATTACAGGAAAGTGCTGCAGCATACTCGATTATCCACGAGAAGTTTGGTTCGGCCATTTCGGACTTGGATGCCAATGAGACGATGCCTTTCTTTGAAGTTGTCGATACATCGCTCTGGACAGAGATTGCCCTCTTCATGCGCGACCATCCAAAGCTCAAGTTTAACTATATGGCGTGTCTTACCGGTGTGGATTATCCCGCTGAAGAGAAACTTGGCATCATCTGCAATTTCGAATCACTTGCGCTTTTAAATCATAAACTCTCCGTCAAGGTAAAGTGCGCCCGCGACGGCGGATCCATCCCGAGCGTTGCCTGTGTCTGGCATACCGCAAACTGGCATGAAAGAGAAGCTTACGACATGTTTGGCATGACCTTTACCGGCCATCCTGACCCGAGAAGAATTCTCTGCCCCGAAGACTGGGAAGGATACCCCCTCCGAAAGGATTACAAAGTGCAGGATAAGTATCACGGAATCAAGGTGCCGTACTAACAGTGTTTTAAATAGTAAACGCAGCTCACGTATGCAGGAATTAGATACAGCCGGACTGGGGTCAGTCAGGGTTACCCGAAAAAGCGACACGGTGGTCATACTCGAAAAAGACCTTGCCACCGAGCAGATGGTTCTCGCCATGGGGCCTCAGCATCCGTCAACCCACGGAGTGCTCAAGCTGGAGTGTCTTACCGATGGA
>CAIYWF010000254.1 GCA_903929845.1 uncultured Chlorobiaceae bacterium
GCTGTTTACGGAAGTCCGCACTATCTGCCCATTGACGAACAGCATCCCACAAACCCTGAAAATTTTTACGGTTTTACAAAGCTTGAAATCGAGCGTCTTTTGGAGTGGTATGACCGGCTTAAAGGGATGCGCTATGCGGCAATCCGATATTTCAATGCTGCAGGGTATGATGTGCAGGGGCGGATAACGGGGCTGGAGTTGAACCCCGGGAATCTGCTGCCTCTTGTGATGGAGACTGCTGGGGGTATTCGATCGAAAATCTCCATTTTTGGAGATGATTACCCGACACGTGATGGAAGCGGCATTCGCGACTATGTTCATGTAAGCGATCTTGCGGAAGCACATGTCACCGCTTTTGAATATATACGGAAACATGACAAGAGTTTGACGGTGAATCTCGGCAGCCAGACTGGTGTCAGTGTGATTGAAATGATTGAAAAGGCACGGGTAATTACCGGTCGGGAAATTCCTGCTGAAGTTGCTGGCAGAAGGGTAGGCGACCCGGCAGAACTTGTGGCATCTTCCGGCAAGGCTCAGGAGTTGCTTGGGTGGGCGCCGAAATACAGTGACGTCGATACCCTTGTTTCTACAACGTGGAAGATGTACGAAAAGTATATTACCCGTTAATACATAATTTGTTCCTTCATGATTATTCCTGTTATTCTCAGTGGTGGTTCGGGAACCAGACTCTGGCCTCTTTCTCGGGCATTGTACCCCAAGCAGTTGCATTCGCTGACAGGCGAAAATACCATGCTTCAGGATACGGTGTTTCGCCTTGCCTCAATCGAGGAGCGAGGGCCGGTTTATTGTGTCTGCAATGAGAGTCATCGGTTTCTGGTGGCTGAGCAACTGCACGAAACAGGCGCTGATATCGGAGAGATTATTCTTGAACCATCAGGCCGCAATACGGCGCCTGCTGCCGCTATTGCGGCACTGCTGATCACAAAAAAGTATCCGGATGCTGTTATGCTGGTTTTGCCTGCTGATCATGTTATTCCAGATACCGCAGCCTTTGGTGCTGCGGTTGCTGCAGGAAAATCGGCAGCCGAAGCGGGTGAGCTGGTGACGTTCGGTATTGTAGCGGACTCTCCTGAAACAGGCTATGGTTATATTCGGGTATCCTCCGGCACGGAAAGTGAAAAGACGGTCTATCCCGTCCTTGAGTTTGTTGAGAAACCTGACAGGGAAACAGCGGAACGCTATCTTGCATCAGGTGACTATTTCTGGAACAGCGGTATTTTTCTTTTCAAGGCTGAAGCCTATCTTCTCGAGCTTGAAGCACAGAATCCAGCCATGCTTGCCGCTTGTCGTGAGGCTTTGGAGAAGTCAATTGAAGATCTTGACTTTTTGCGTCTTGATGCTGAGGCTTTTTGTGCGTCTCCATCAGATTCCATTGATTATGCCGTGATGGAAAAAACCAGACGGGCGGTTCTTGTTCCTCTCAATGCTGGCTGGAATGATGTTGGTTCATGGTCTGCGCTCTGGGATGTTCAGGAACGTGATGATGCTGGCAATATAAAAAAGGGCGATGTTTTGCTGCATGATGTGAAAAACTGTTATATCCATGCTGCCAGCCGTCTTGTTACAGCAGTCGGTCTTGAAGGGCATATTATTATTGAAACATCCGATGCGGTGCTTGTGGCTTCACGGGAGTGTGTGCAGGACGTCAAGGTGCTTGTCGAACAGCTTAAAATGAATGAGCGGGATGAAGTGATGACACATCGACGGGTTTGCAGACCTTGGGGTACTTATGAAACAGCTGATGCTTCAGAGCGTTTCAAGGTCAAGCGCATTACGGTGAACCCTGGAGCTGCCCTCTCGTTGCAAAAACATCAACACCGTGCCGAACACTGGATTGTTGTGAGAGGAACGGCACTTGTTACTCTTGAGGACAAAAAAATTACACTTCATGAGGATCAGTCAACCTATATTCCTGTTGGAGCATTTCATCGTCTTGAGAATACCGGAACAACTCCGCTTGAACTGATTGAGGTACAGTCTGGCAGTTATCTTGGAGAAGACGATATCGTTCGGGTCGATGATCGATATGGTCGGCAGTAGAAAGAAAAGTTTCACACTCTGGAACAGCTTCTTCTGCTTTGCTTTGATAGCATGATTAAATATATTACATTTTGAAAGTATTGTAGCGGTAAACCTAAACAGCAGTGAAATATGGCTGAAGAAACGAAGACGTCCGGTCAAAATCAGCAGAAACAAGGTGATTTTGTGAAAGGGGATTTTTCTACTATCCTTGTTGGTGTAGGCACTCTTATTGACAGTACGATTGAGCCAGTAAGCAAGATTCTTGCCCAGACCCTTGATTCTCTTGCTGTGGTTGCAAAACAAATTCTTGAAGGTGTCAACTCTACGCTTGGAGGCAAGAAGTAAGCGTCGAAAGGTATATCGGCGTTCAGGCTTTGTTCATACATGTTTTCAGGCAAGCTTTTCGGTTATTGAAAGGCTTGCCTTTACTGTTTTATAATTGTTTTTTACCGCTTGATTTTTTTTATAATCACAGGCATTTTTGCTTGTTTCTGATTGAATGATTCTGAAGAATTATGGACAATAAATTTGTTGAGTATCCCTCAAGTGTGGCTTACAGCGTCGTAGAGGCAGAAGTTTTGGCCTACTGGAATGAACAGGGGATTTTTCACAAAAGCCTTGAAGAAAAACCAGCAGAGAGGGTCTACTCTTTTTATGAAGGACCTCCGACCGTTAACGGCAAGCCAGGGGTTCACCATGTCTTTAGCCGTACCATAAAGGATGTTGTCTGCCGCTACAAAACGATGCAGGGATACCGTGTCCCCCGAAAGGCCGGTTGGGATACTCATGGATTGCCGGTCGAGATTTCTGTGGAGAAAAAGCTTGGTCTGAAGAACAAGGCCCAGGTTGTTGCGTATGGGGATGGCGAGTTCAATGCCGAGGCACGGGCGCTGGTCTATCACCATATTGACGATAACCGCGAAGGGTGGGGAAAGCTGACCGAGCGGATGGGATACTGGGTCGATATGGACCACCCCTACATCACCTGCACCAATGACTATATCGAATCAGTCTGGTGGGCGCTGAAAACAATTTTCGACAAGGGACTGATTTATAAGGACTATAAAATTGTTCCGCAGGATCCGAAATCTGAGACGGTGCTGAGTTCGCATGAGCTAGCTCTGGGGTATAAAGAGGTGAAAGACCCGAGCATTTATGTGAAATTTAGAGTCCGGGGATCTGAAGAGTCTTTGCTCGTCTGGACGACGACTCCATGGACACTCATTTCCAATGTGGCGCTTTGTGTCGGTTCAGATATTGACTACGTCAAAGTTTATAATGTCGATAGCGGAGAAGTGATGATCCTTGCCAGGTCACGCATGCAGGTGCTGCTGGAGAAGAACGAGGAGGGGGAATCGCTCTGGACGATTATTGCTGAACTGAAAGGGCGTGATCTTGAAGGGCTTGACTATGAGCCGCTTTTCAACTATATGCACCCCGAAAAAAAGTGCTGGTACGTTACCTCCGGGACGTTTGTCTCTACTGAAGATGGTACCGGTATTGTTCATATTGCTCCTGCATTCGGCGCTGATGACTATGAAATTGCAAAAAAATATGATTTACCGATGCTCCAGCCGGTTGCCCGGAACGGCTGCTTTACGGCTGAAGTCAGCGATTATGACGGCATGTTTTTCAAGGATACCGACCCACTCATTATCCGTCAGCTCAAGGATGCGGGAAAATTGTACCGTAAGGAGATCATTACCCACACCTATCCCTATTCGTGGCGTTATGATGTGCCGGTCATCTATTATGCACGGGAGTCCTGGTATATCAGGACAACGGCAATAGCCGCCCGTATGGTGGAACTCAACAAAACCATAAACTGGTGTCCCCCTGAGATTGGCACAGGACGTTTCGGCAACTGGCTGGAAGAGAACAAGGATTGGGCGCTGTCACGAGAGCGTTTCTGGGGTTCACCGCTGCCGCTCTGGGTTTCGGAGGATTTTGTTATTGGTGATGATGCCTCATCGGGAAAAATGTTTGCTGTCGGTTCCGTTGCCGAGTTGCGTGAGGGATTCATTGATATTGATGGCGAGAGGCTCCTTCTTGGAGAGGCGCTCGACAGGGGGCTGGTGGAGCTTGATCTGCACAAGCCCTTTGTTGACAACATCTATTTCATCAGAGATGGTCGACGGTTCAACCGGACACCCGAGCTTGTTGACGTCTGGTTCGACAGTGGCTCCATGCCGTTTGCCCAGTTGCACTATCCCATTGAAAATCGTGAAGTGTTCGATGCAACCTTTCCGGCTGATTTCATTGCTGAAGGGGTTGATCAGACCAGAGGCTGGTTCTATACCCTGCACGCTATTGCCACTCTTATTTTTGATAAGCCTGCCTATAAAAACCTTATTGTCAATGGCCATATTCTTGATAAAAACGGCCAGAAAATGTCGAAGTCAAAAGGCAACGTGGTTGATCCTTTTGCAACTATGGAGCGTTATGGTGCCGATGCACTTCGCTGGTACCTGATGGTGAGCAGCCCTCCTTGGAGACCGAAATCGTTCAATACCGATGAAATTGAGGAGGAACAGCGCAAGTTCTTCCGGGCATTCATCAACAGCTATAATTTTTTTGTGCTTTACGCCAATGTTGATGGTTTTACCTTTGCTGAGCCTGAAATCGCTGTGCAGGAGCGTTCGGAACTTGACCGCTGGGTGCTCTCCTGCCTGAATACCCTGATTGAGGGAGTTTACCTGCGTATGGAACAGTATGACCTTACCGGTGCAGTCAGGCTGATCAATGATTTTACCATTGATGATCTTTCAAACTGGTATATACGCCGTTCAAGAAAGAGGTTCTGGAAAAGTGACATGGGGCCGGACAAGATTGCGGCCTATCAGACGCTCTATCGCTCTCTTAAGACACTGGCGAAGCTGCTGGCACCTTTTATTCCGTTTCTTGCAGAGCGGATTTACCTGAATCTTAACGGAATCAGCCAGCTTGAATCCTGCAAGTCCGTTCACCTTGCAGATTTTCCGATTTTTGACCTGTCGGCTATTGACCGTCCGCTGGAGCAACGTATGAAAAAGGCGCAGATTATTACTTCGCTTGTGCGCACCATGCGCGAAAAAGCCTCAATCAAGGTTCGTCAGCCGCTCAAACGTATTTTGCTCGCAGTGTCTGATGCTGCGGCAAGGGAAGAATATCGGCTGGTCAGTGAGATTATCATGGAAGAGGTCAATGTCCACAAGATAGAGTACATCGAAGATGAGGGTTCGGTGATCAGCAAGAAGGTAAAACCAAATTTCAAAACCCTTGGGCCTCGTTTTGGCAAGGAGATGAAAGCACTGGCTGAAGCTATCAGGATCATGAGCCATAAACAGATTGCGGTTCTTGAAAAAGAGGGTCAACTTGCCCTGGAACTTGACGGCAGGGTGTTTGATCTTGTGCGTGAAGATGTAGAGATCATGCACGAAGATATTGAAGGGTGGCTTGTGGCCTCCGATGAAGCGAATGGTATTATGGTCGCTCTTGATACGGAGATTACAGAAGAGCTTGAGATGCAGGGTCTTGCCCGTGAACTGGTGAGTCGAATTCAGGCGCTTCGCAAAGAGAGCGGCCTTGAGATTACTGACCGAATCAAGATATATGTCGATCCTGTTCCTGAATCAGCAAAACTTTGGCCTGCTATTCAATTCAATGAAGCTTATATTAAAGCAGAGACTCTGGCAGAATCTGTTGAAAAAATGAGAGCTGAAGGTGCTTCTGATGTAAGGGAGAGGATAAATGATCAAGAATGTTTTCTGTCACTTGAAAAGTATGATCGATAATTGTATTATCAAACGCTCTTTTTTTGTCGAATTCTGTTAGCATAAAGAAAACAAGGTTTATTATGGCGAAAAAAAATGA
>CAIYWF010000255.1 GCA_903929845.1 uncultured Chlorobiaceae bacterium
TGCCCGGACGGGGATTCAGGATCTGCGGCATCCTCTTCAGTAACCTCCCTGTTGAGCGAAGGGTAGACCGATGTGGAGCTGACCATCAGCACTGAGCGCACCGGTGACTGACCCAGCGCATCTATCAATGAAGAAAACTGCTCGATATGGTACTCAACGATGTCATCGCGCCGAGTCGGAGGAATATTGACAACAAGAATATCGCTCTGGAGAAATGCGACTATATCGTCGCCGGTTACTTCCGGGTCAAGGCGAACCAAATACGGCTCGACACCGGCATCCTGCAACACCTCAAGCTGCTCTTCCCTTGTGGTCGATCCCTTGACTGCATAGCCTTCCTTGACAAGAGCCTGTGCAAGCGGCAACCCGAGCCAGCCGCACCCGAGTATAGTAATGGTCTCTTTCTGCATGGTACTGGTTTTAGTGTTGCTGTTTCAATGACCTAATGTACATGATCAGCGGCTGCATTTCAATTGAATATTCATTGAGCTTCAAGCCTTTCAAAGGATAAGCCAAACCCTGCGCTTTCGAGAAGACATTCTGCGCAGCTTTTTCCGGAGGTTGCCAAATACTCAGGCGCTTTCACCTGAACCGGCCTGCTCAATCAATCGGTCAAGACAAGTACTGCAAATACAGGTTTCGTAACGTTCGGCAAGATAGTCTCGCACTTCGGAAGGAATCGTTTTGGTAGCACACCAGCATGTTGAGGAGAGACCACAGATAAATGACTCCTTGCAGATCGGACAGATTACCGTCCTTTCTGCACCACCCTTATGCTCAATGAAATTAGTCATGTATGCAACTGATTTTTGTTAAAAGGGATAGTGGATAAATGCCACTTCAAGAAACGGAAAGCACCTGCTTTCGTTGAAATATACTAATCTATTGCGTTTCATGAATGGATAACAACAAAACCTCATAAAGTTGTGAACCCATTGATTATCAATTCATACTTTGTATTAAAATGAACAACTTTTATGATGAATTATAAATAAAAGTGGTAGATTTATTGAAAAAAAAATGAAACAAACCATACAAATCTGGAGAGATAAACATGTTCAGCCGACGTGCGGTAGAAGAGATAAAAGCATGGTACCACCAGAGCAAACGCAAACCACTGGTCATACGAGGCGCGCGACAGGTTGGCAAAACAACTGCAGTACGGCTGGCAGCAAGTCAGCTCTTGGTGGAAATTATAGAAATCAATCTGGAGCGCCATCAAGAGCTTGAGCCTTTATTTAAAAGCTATAAGCTGGATGATTTACTTTTTAACGTGTCGCTCATCAGCGGCAAAACCATCAGTAGGGAAAGCAAAGGCATCCTGTTTCTGGATGAGGCTCAGGCGACTCCCGCAGCCTATTCGTGCTTGCGATACTTCTGGGAGGAGATGCCTGACCTTGCCGTTATTTTAACTGGATCATTACTTGATCAGGTACTGCATGACGACAAGCTCCCAACTCCGGTCGGGCGTCTTGAGCATCTCTTTATGGCTCCATTAACGTTCGATGAATTCCTTGCTGCCACCGACGCATCAAAGGCTCTCAACACCATCGAGATGCTTACGCTTGACAACATCCATTTACTCCCCGACAGTGTGCATGACGAGCTGATGGCCCAAGTTCGGCGCTACACCCTGACCGGAGGAATGCCCTCTTGTGTACAGACCACCATTGACACCCATTTCAACCATACTGAAATAGTCAAATATCAAACTGAGCTTCTTCAAACATATAAAGATGATTTTTCCAAGTATGCGGGTTCACAAACGGCTTTGAAGCTCAACGCTTTTTTCAATGGCATTATCAGTCAGATCGGGTTGCAGTTTTCTCATAAACAGGCCAATGAAATCGCGTTGAATACCAGCGGCAATAACCGCCAGTTAAACGATGCTCTTGAGAAATTTATCGAAGCCAGGCTTTTCTATCGCGTCCTGCACTCTGGCACGGAGAGTATTCCGCTTGGAGGCGATACAAAAATAAGGATCAGCAAATTTTTATTTATTGATATCGGGTTACTGCTGGCAGCTCAGGGCATTCCTGCACAAGCCATCATGAGTTCACCCCTGGAACTTGCCAATCGCGGCGTTATCGCGGAGCAGTTTGTGGGGCAACAATTGCTCGCAGCAAAACCTGGATACGTCAACCCGACACTCTATTACTGGCAACCACCAAAATCCGAAGGGCAGGCCGAGATTGATTTTCTGTACGAAAGTGGTAATATGGTGTACCCGGTAGAGGTGAAATCCGGCACTGGGGGCACTATAAAATCGCTGCACTCATACATGGTGAAAAAGCAAGCAGATCAAGCCATACGAATCAGTTCCGCAAAACCTTCTCTTCAGGAACTTGTGGCAAATGTAAATAAAACGGCAAAACCGTTCAGGCTGATCAATCTGCCGTTTTACCTGGTCAACCAGATTGATCGGATGGTCTGCGATTTATAGTATCCCCTTCTTCACTCACCCTGTTTCTCCGTGAGGTATTTCCAGTACTTCATGGGCATGTTTGATTTCTGGAGGCGGGCGTTTTTACGGTCGGGAATGGCGATGGTTTTAAAGAAGGTCTGCCACATTGCTTGAACCTTTTTTTCGTCGTCCGAGAGCGCGGGAGTGGTGAATTGTTCGATGGTACCGAAATGGAGAGTGCCGTTGCTCCAGCGGGCGGCGGTGCGGCGTTTGACATCGTAGAGAAACCAGTGCTGCGCTCTGAGTCTGGTACGGAAGTGGTATGCGAGGGGGTGGATAATGTTGTGATCCGGCTCCATTTTTGCAAGGTAGGCTCCATCCCGAAGTTTTTCGAACCGCAGCAGACCTTTCATGCGGTGCAGCTCCCTTCCTGCTTTTTTGGCAGTGGAGACAATATCGAGTACCGCCGAATGGGTGAGGTAGCCGTTGACCTTGTCCCCATGTGTAAAGGCAAGCGAAATGTAGTGTAGAAGGCTGGTTTCCATCCCCTCCTTTTCGGCAAGCATAAAGGAGTAGAGTGTGTGTGCGACATCAGGCGCCTGCTTGCGAAGTCGAAAAAAAAGCGATTCAGCTTGAGTTGCATCGGTGCCTATAAAGAAACCATCTTCGAAAAGGGTATCCTCACGCTCCGCTAAAGCAACCTGTTGGGGGTCGGGCTCCTCTTCAAGGATCCATGCAATGGCTGACAAAAGGCCGTCGGCTGTGCCGTCGTAAAGGTATCGATTCATAGCCATCATGCGTAGAGACCGGGAAAAACAAGCTGTCGGGGAGGTGGCGCCCCGATCCCTTCGCCAAGAAGCAGTTGCTGGCGGATAAGAGCAGGCGTCCGATCACTGCTTTCAAAACCACGCCCTGAACTGGTAATAAAATATTTGGCCCGTTTCATCACCACCCCGATTTTTTTCATGCCCTCGGGTGTAATGGCTGAAAAACGACGTGCAGCGATAATTCGTTTGGCTGAGGTAACTCCAATACCCGGCACGCGCAACAGTGTGAGGTAGTCTGCACGGTTGATCTCTACCGGAAAAAATTCAGGGTGACGCAGGGCCCATGCGGTCTTGGGGTCGAACGTTTCATCAAGATTTGGGAGATCATCCGAAAGAATCTCTTCAGCGGAAAAGCCGTAGAAGCGCAGGAGCCAGTCGGCTTGGTAGAGACGGTGTTCACGCAGCAAAGGAGGTGCCGCCAACACCGGAAGACGGTTATCGGCACTGACTGGCACGTACGCGGAGTAGTAAACGCGCTTGAGATTCATTTTTTTGTACAACCCTTGAGAGAGACGTAAAATTTGAAAGTCGTTTTCTGGGCTGGCGCCGATAATCATCTGGGTACTTTGGCCTGCAGGGGCAAACCGGGGCGCCCTGCGGTCAGCTTTGCGCTCAACAAGACTGGAGGTTATTTCCCGACCGATGAGCGCCATGGGCTCCAGAATGGAATCTTTATGCTTCTGGGGGGCAAGCCGCTGAAGCGAAACCTGTGAAGGCAGCTCAATATTAACGCTGATACGGTCGGCATACAGCCCGGCTTTACGCACCAGTTCACTGCTGCAACCGGGAA
>CAIYWF010000256.1 GCA_903929845.1 uncultured Chlorobiaceae bacterium
CTCAACAATTAACAAGCACGACGCTCATTATGGTTGGTCAAAGGGTTAGAACCAGGTTTGCACCTTCTCCAACAGGATATTTACATGTAGGCGGATTAAGAACCGCCTTGTATAATTACCTGTTTGCAAAAAAAATGAATGGAGACTTCATTATCAGAATTGAAGATACCGATCAAAGCAGAAAGGTAGAGGGAGCACAGAGAGATCTTATCAAAACCCTTGAATGGGCGGGGATTGTAGCTGATGAAAGCCCTGAACATGGTGGAAATTTTGGACCCTATATTCAGTCAGAGAGGCTTGATATCTACGACAGGTATTGCAGGCAATTGCTTGAAGACAGCCATGCCTACTACTGTTTTGCCACGCATGAGGAGCTTGAAGAAAATCGGCAACTTCAGATAAAGCAGGGCCTCCAGCCGAAATATAACAGAAAGTGGTTGCCTGAAGATATGGGTGGCTCCATGCCACTGAGTGCGATCCGAAAAAAACTGGATGAAGGTGTACCCTATGTTATTCGCATGAAAGTGCCCGATTATGTGTCGGTCTGGTTTGAAGATATTATCAGAGGACCGGTTGAATTTGATTCTTCGACAATTGATGACCAGGTACTGATGAAATCTGATGGTTTTCCGACCTATCATTTTGCCAGTGTCATTGACGATCACTTGATGGAGTTTACCCACATCATCAGGGGCGAGGAGTGGCTTTCCTCTATGCCCAAGCATCTTCTTCTCTATGAGTTTTTTGGATGGGAACCTCCAAAGGTTGCTCACCTTCCCCTTCTGCTCAATCTGGATCGTTCCAAGCTCAGCAAAAGGCAGGGGGATGTGGCGGTTGAAGATTATATCCGCAAGGGGTACAGCAGTGATGCGATCGTCAATTTTGTCGCCATGCTTGGTTGGAATGAAGGCGAGGGCAGCGAGCAGGAGGTCTACAGTATGCAGCAACTTATCGACAAGTTTTCCCTTGAACGGGTCGGCAAGGCCGGTGCGGTGTTTAATGTCGATAAGCTCAACTGGCTTGAAAAACAGTACATCAAGAACAGGCCGACAGAGCAGCTTGTCGAGGTCATAAAACCAATTCTTCTGGCTGAACTTGAACAAAAAAAGTCACTGATGCCTGAAGAAATTATTACCGGCGCCCCCTATCTTGAAAAAGTTATAGAACTCATGCGTGAGCGTGTCGGGTTTGAGCATGAATTTGTCACATTCTGCTCTTACTTCTATTTTGAGCCTGAAACCTATGATGAAGAGGCTGTCAGAAAGCGGTGGGCGGTTGAGACCAACGCACTTCTTCGTGAGTTTACCGACATACTGTACACTCTTGAGGAGTTCAGTGCAGACAACATTGAAGCACACCTTAAGGAATTTGTTGTGCCAAAGGGGATTAAAGCCGCAGTGCTGATTCATCCTCTGAGAATACTTACCTCAGGCGTCAGTTTTGGCCCGAGCCTTTACCACATGCTTGAGGTACTCGGTAAAGAGACCGTCATCAGACGCATCATGACTGGTATTGAAAAAATAAGCGCTCCAGTTTAGTTTGTACAGGAGTAATACAGAGCCCGCAAAAACGGGTTCTGTATTGTTAGCTTTTTCTTTTGATGCCACAAGATTTTTTCCTATATTTTGCATCAAGTTTAAAGGACAGATAGCTCAGTTGGTAGAGCAAAGGACTGAAAATCCTTGTGTCGTGGGTTCGATTCCCTCTCTGTCCACACCTTTTACGGAAGTTTGTCTTATGTTGCTCCGGTTACAACATTCATGTCCACCTCTTTTTTCCGTCGGTTCACCTTACCCAGCTTTTATATGTCATGCCCGGCGTCACTTCATGCTTCCGTGTTTGAATATCACTGCTCTCTCGCATGAATATTACCACGAAGCTTGATCAGGAAGTCTGGCACGATATGCAGGAGCCCGGTGCTTATGAGTGGTGGTATTTTGATGCAGAAGACTCACAGAGCGGTTTTTCGTTTGTGCTTATATGGTTTTCCGGTTTTCCGTTCTCTCCTTATTACACCAATCGTTATGAGAAATGGAAAAATCGAATTACTACAACTTTTCCTCTGCCTTCCGATTACTCAGGCTTCAGTTTTCAGTTGTATGAACATGGTCATGAGATCATTAATTTCATAAAGGAAGGTCGTCAGGAGCTTTTTGAAAGCACTCTCTCTGATATAGGCGTTCGGTTTGAAAAAAACCGGTTTACCTATAATGTCTTGAGGGATGAATACTGTCTTGATATTGATTTTTCCTTTCCGGCTCGCCGTAAGGATATCAAGGCAACGTTCTTGTTCCGGTCTGGTCAGAGGATTGTCTATGAAAAAAAAGATACAAACAACGACGGCAGGGTTCCTCATCACCAGTGGCTTTTACGGGTACCGAAGGCCGAAGTGGAAGGAACGATTGAAATTATTGAACAACCGGGTGGTGCAGTTCGGACGATTCCAGTCAAGGCCATCGGATATCACGACCATAACCTTGGAGCTGTCCCCATGCAGGAGTACATTTCCAGATGGTATTGGGGGCGGGCTTTTTCTGAGCATTTCTATCTGATATATTACGTGGTCTTCTTTAAGAATAACGATTATCAGCCACTGTCATTGCTGCTTCTTCAGGACAATATGAGTAACAAAGTTGTGGTGCATGAGAGTGTACGTTTTAGTGAGAGTAATTTCAGATTCGGTCTTTTTTCTCCCTTGCATGGCAGGGATCTATATTTGCACCATGAAAACACACATTTGAAGATTCATCACCATAAAGTGCTTGACTCAGGCCCATTTTATCTCAGGTTTGGATCCGATATCTCCTTACAGATAGATGGCAGGAATCTTGATGGAGTCAGAGGTATATCTGAATTTCTCAATCCTGTTCGTCTGCAATCCAGGTTTATGCGTTTTTTCACCTGTTGCCGAATCTGGCGGGATGGAGAGCCGTCTATCATGTACAAGAGTTATAATAGTTTTAAGCGCTCTTTAGATTGGAATAATCGATGAAAAAATTATAAATTTACTGCTTGTTTAAACGCCCCTGAATTAAAACAATAGAAGTCGACGTTAAGGGTTAACGAAGAGAAGAAAGTTTGGTTATTGTTGAAACGACAGGATGTCATTGTTTATTGATTTTATAACAAAATATTTAAAAAGGAGATAGGTTGTAATGGCACAACAAGGTAATTTCAAGAGCCCGTCCAGGCTGGGCGCACTTGGAGAAGGTGCTTCTCTCTCTTCATCCGGCTCGGTTTCCGGCGGAAAGCCCCGGGAGCAA
>CAIYWF010000257.1 GCA_903929845.1 uncultured Chlorobiaceae bacterium
CTGTGAGCTACATCAGTACTCATAATCAAAACCCTTTGTCCTCGTCGGGCAATTGCGGTTGCAGATGAAGCTGAAACGGTAGTTTTTCCTACTCCTCCTTTACCCAAGTAAAGAATAATTCTCATGTTGATAATAAAACTATTGAGTGAACTTGATCTTGACTAAAATCCTTTTTATGGCGGAAGTTACTCCTTCGTTATCGTGTTCATTGCCAGTAAGCTGGCTTGCATCAAAGTTTTTGGTGTCCGACGCATCCTCACCAGAATGTACTGCTTAAATATTCTTGTCAGGCGACTGAACATTGCCTGCTGCCGAATCCGATCTGATCATGATTTTTTTTCTTGAAACACTTTCAACAGCACCTGGGATACCAGCATCGACTGGTTTTGATGAAATATCATCCATACTCATCATATTTTTCACAATTGATGGTATGTTTTCGTCAAGAGATTTGATTGTAATATTTTTACGTGTTGGAACTCCTTCAAGGTCATCTTCTTTCTGTTTTTTCTCCCCGGAAACCACTGAACTCTTATCTTTTGCACTCCCTGCATCATTGCTGCCGAAACAATCAGCATTCAAGGTCATCTCATCATCGCTTGTTATGTGAATGCTCTTTCTTTTGAAAGAATTGTCATCACCGTCATCTGCATTACGACGACGTGCTTTTGTCAAGTCATCATTTGACTCGGTATGATCAGCTTTTTGAGAAGACCTTTGTGTTCTTCTCTTCGAGGTCTCGCCAAAACTGGAGGAAAGCCGCAAGAGCTTTCCAACCGATCCGATCATTCCGTCATTTCTTACGGCAGTTTTAACAATATTTATGACAAAGCGCTCAGCCTGAGGATTATCAGCTATGCTGTTCAGCAACTCATTGAGGGCATTGAGCATGCCTGGAACATGCTGCAGGTCATTCTTGACCTGATCACGAATCTTGAACGGAGCATCTCCGATCAGCTCCTTTATTGAGCCCGCAATTCTTTTCAAAGTCGCAGGATCTGCAGGAAGCATATTTTCAATTCCCTTGATGGCATCCGCCGGAGAAAACCCTTCGTGTTTATGCTCTCCAGCCTGTTGGGGGGAACGTTCATCGGGCACATAACCAAGACTTGCTTTATACTGCTCCAACAGATCCTGGCCATAACCAATATGACTTTCCTGTTGAACAGGATCAGGAGCGTCAAATCGGAAAGAAATTGCCTGAGGCACACAAACTCCCCTTGCGGCCTGCAAAATAAGTGCAGAGACGTCATCAGGAAGATTTTTTCGGTAATTAAGGCCGAGACGCTCTTCTATGATAGACTCCATGAGTGTATGAAGTCTGGTCATCAAGTCAGCCTCCCGCAGTTCAACCATATCAAATATCACATAAACAGGCTCCTTCTCCTCGCGACGTATCTTAAGATTAAGAGTCGCAAAATCATGATCTTTATTTCGGCTGTTCACAGAAACAGATCCAAGGTTAAACCTGTCAAGGTAATCCTTGTTCAAACCTCTTGCCCAGAGGTAAACAGCCTTGTCGGTATAGATCAGGTAGTCCTGAAAAGCAATATTACCAACTCGTTCCTGATGTGATTCATAAAAAACACCTTCAAAAAATGCAATCGGATTTTCACCGGCACTCATGAGGCCTTTCTGAAAAAACTCAGTTACATCACTCTGTTCGGTTTGACCCGAAACGTACACAGAAACATTAGCCATTACCCATACCCATTCACTTAATACTTAAAGCCGCTTGAAATTAAATTTATGAAAATTTTATTATAAACAGAAATTACTCAATCAATCGAGAGAGGTCGGCTTTTTGAGAAAATAAAAAAGGCAGTGAAAGTGTTGAGCTTTTCACTGCCTGTGCAAGGAGCATAAAAGGTATGCTTACTTGGCGAACTTTGATTCAACAGCTTTTGTCGGAACAGCATAACCTGAAACTTCAGGTGATGATCCACGAAGGCTTGTGCCTCCACCCATGCTGCCATAGGCATTGCGATTGATTCTCATTGTGCCCTTGCCCAAAGAATCAAACAACATCCCTACAGTTTCCCAGTGCCCTTCAACCATGACCTCAAAAATACGTCCGGCTGCGGCCAGGATATCGGTAAAAACGCCACCACCACTCATAGTTCCTCCTCGAAATTTAATTATTGGAAAGTTGTCAGAATTAAAAACAGAATTCTTCAATTAATTTACGGTAATAAAAAACAAAAACAAGAAAAAGATTTTCTCTTTTGAACGGAGCAACCTCCGACAACAGAGTGAACCTATTTATTTTCTTACAGGTCCCTTCTGAAAGGAACCAGCAAAATTCTTAACGACTTCAGATGCGGATACCCCTACATCGCCAACAACTGTCGCAGCATTTCCTGTTGCATTCTCAACGGTCTCAACGGCGCTGACATACAATTCACTAGCGGTTCTTGATGCGTCTTTAACGGTAATGGCGACTCTGTCAATAGTTTCACTGACAACTCCGCCTGTAC
>CAIYWF010000258.1 GCA_903929845.1 uncultured Chlorobiaceae bacterium
ATACCATTGAGTTTGTTACGGCTGTACTGAATAGTGAAATAGGCGATATTGAACGGATGAAGCATTTGACTGATGAGGCGAAAAGTTTCGGCATATCGACTCTTCCGCCTTCGATCAACAAAAGTGATGCTCTTTTTTCTGTTGAAGATGATGCCGATGGACGTTCATATATCCGCGTAGGACTAAGTGCCATCAAGCAGGTTGGTGGTGCTGCAAGAGCGGTCGTGACCTCAAGGCTCCGCAGAAAACGTGATTTTGTCAACCTGTTTGATCTGGCAGCATCGGTTGATCTGAGAGTCATGAACCGCAAGGCGCTGGAGTGCCTGATTCTTTCTGGTGCGTTTGACGAACTTGACCGGCATCGTGCCAGACTGATCGCCAATGTCGATAAAGCGATAAAATTCGGCCAGATGCAGAATCGTTCAGTGACACTTGGTCAGTGTGGCTTTTTTTCTGCCGAAGAAGGTACCCAGCTTGAGGAAGAGCACTATCCCGATATGGAGAATGCCGAGATGATGCCCGAAGCCGAAAAACTCCTCCATGAAAAGAAACTGGTCGGTTTTTACCTGAGTCATCATCCGCTTTCCCCCTATCGTCGTGACTGGCAGGCTTTTGCAACGCTTCAGCTTCAGTCAAAAGAGGTTGTCGCGGCAAAGCAGTACAAAGTTATTGGTGTTATTGTATCGGTGAAGCCTTACCAGGACAGGAAAGGGAAGCAGATGCTTTTTGGTTGTATTGAGGACTTTACGGGCAAGGCTGATTTTACGGTGTTTGCAAGTCTCTACGAGCAGTATGGCCATTTTATAAAGCCTGAAGAGGTACTGATGCTTGTTGCCGAAGGAGAGGTAAGTGGCGGAATGCTTAAACTGCTTGTCAGAGATGTTGTCCCGATAAAAAAGGTAAGAAATAACCTTGTCAAAAAAATTATTCTTAAAATTGATGCGGATGATCAGGTGCAGATAGAAAAACTCGTCAGGGTAAAAAAAATATTTGAATTATACAAGGGGGGCACACCGGTAGAATTCGAGGTAAAAGCGCAGTCGGGGGGAAATATTGAAACAATTACTATCTTTGGTCGCAGCACTCCCATTGATGCGGCGGAAAGTACTATTGAAAAGCTTGATGAAATTCTTGGTCCTGACAATGTTAGGATTTCCGGGTAGTCCGGGTTAATTATAAATTTTTTGTTACTTTCTCCACTGAGTGATTGTAATTTTGACGTTAAGACTATCATTAATTTAAACTGGTATATATAAACAATGAGTGGAAAATATCTTGTGGCAACAGACACGAATTTTCAGGCAGAGATTCTTGATTCTGATAAAGTTGCATTGGTTGATTTCTGGGCAGCGTGGTGTGCCCCGTGCAAAATGCTTGGTCCTGTGATCGAAGAGCTCGGCGGTGATTATGAAGGAAAGGCGGTTGTAGCAAAACTCAATGTCGATGACAACCCTAATACTGCGGCCAAGTATGGCATCAGAAGCATCCCGTCCATACTTATCTTTAAAAACGGTCAGGTTGTTGACCAGATGCTTGGAGCAATGCCGAAGAACATGATCGCAAAGAAACTCGACGAGTATCTCGGCTGACAGAGCGAAGCCACGAAACCTGTTATCCCCCTGCTGACGCAGGGATAACAGGTTTTCTTTATTTAACTCCCATCCTGAAAAACATTATGGAGTGTAGCGTACGCGATCTCATCATCATGGGCACAGGCCCTGCTGGTTATACAGCCGCTATTTACACTGGAAGGGCAAATCTCAAACCTCTTGTTATTGAGGGCTTTCAGCCAGGTGGTCAGCTCATGATTACAACAGATATCGAGAATTTTCCCGGTTTTCCTGAAGGTATAAATGGGCCGGAGCTGATGGAAAAAATGCGCGAGCAGGCTGCAAAGTTTGATGCAGAGTTTATCTCCGGGAGCGTTACCGAGGTGGATCTTTCGAGAAGTCCATTTTGTCTGGCACTTGAGGATGGTCGAGAATTTTTGACCCATGCACTCATCGTCGCAACCGGCGCAAATGCCAAATGGCTTGGCATTAAGTCGGAAGGGCGTTACCGTGGCAAAGGAGTATCTGCCTGCGCAACCTGCGACGGTTTTTTCTTCCGTGACTGCAATGTCTTTGTTATCGGAGGAGGCGATACCGCAATGGAGGAGGCTCTTTATCTGACCAAGTTCGCTTCTCATGTTACTCTTGTGCATCGCCGTGAAGAGTTCCGTTCATCGAAAATCATGAGTCTTCGAACCCGAAAAAATCCGAAAATCAGCATGATGCTGAATGAGGTGGTTGACGAAATTCTTGGTGACGGTGAAAAAGTTACCGGAATCAGACTGAAAAATGTTGTGACTGGAGAACTTTCAGAACATGCTTGTGATGGTGTTTTTCTGGCTATCGGTCATGCACCCAATACAGGGTTGTTCAAAGACCAGCTCGATCTTGATGACTACGGCTATATTATAACCAAAAAATCATCGACAGAAACCAATGTCATGGGTGTTTTTGCCTGTGGCGACGTTCAGGACTATGTTTATCGTCAAGCGGTCACTGCTGTGGGTACGGGATGTATGGCGGCTGTCGATGCAGAGCGGTTCCTTGAATCAATACGTTGAGCCTCACCAGACCCCGGTTTCAGGCGAGTTGACTGTTGAAATAGTCCGCAAGAACCTTATCGAAGCCGTAGGCAAGCTCAACTTGCCCGGCTTCTTCTTGGGAAAACCATCTGAGCATTTGCCCCTCATGCAGGATAATGTTCTTGAGATCAAAATCTGCATGTTTCATAAAGATATACTCTGTACGGTCTGAAAACTCGTAGACGCGGAAAAGTGTGCATCCCTCAACATTAACTTCGATTTCTTCCTGCATCTCTCTGACAATGCACTCCTCTGCGGTTTCATTGTCTTCAATATGCCCTCCTGGTACATCCCACAGTCCAGGGTAAGGAATTGTGGGGATGTTGTCCCGCAGCACCAGCAACACCTTGTGCGAGTTGTTGTGAAAAATGATGCTGGCGCCACAGTGTCTCAATCCTCTTCCTCCTCAGCTTTGCCGTTGCGATGGCACTTCATGCAGTTCTGGTAATTGTAGATTCCCTCTTCACGATGCTGGTCTGCAATATTGGACTGCGAGTGTTCATGGCAGTTATAACAGGTATATTTTTTGTAATTGTCTGGATCGGTATGGCATGTTTTGCAACTTGTTCTGTGATCACTGTCAAGTCTGTAATAGCTGTTATGGTCAAATGTTGCTGGCATCCAGCGTGAGGTGCTATGGCACGTTCCGCAGCTTGCCTGCGTTTGGCGGTGCATATTGTCAGCGGGCTGATCAGCCTTGTGGCAACTGACACACTGTTTTCCACCTGAAACTGCAAGGCTTTTGTGATCGAATGTGGCGGGCTTCCAGCTTGTGGTTTGATGGCATTCAAGGCAATTTCCTTTTGCAAATTGATGCAGGGAATCTTTTGGCTTTTGATTTGTGTGACAGGCGATGCAGTCGTTTCTGAGTTGAAGAGAGAGCGATGTGTGCCTGAAAGGCTTGACCGCATGAGAGGGGAGAGTGCCTTTGTGATCGGTATGGCACTCGATACAGGAGTTGTCAGCAAGTCCTTTATGAAAAAGAACGTTGCTGGTATTTTTTTGCAGATTGGCTCCAGCCACAGTTTTGACGCCGATGTCACTTTGTTTATGACAAATGATGCACTGAACTGAGGTTATGCCACGAAAAGGTGTATGGCATGCCAGGCAATCGTTGTTAATGGCCTTATGGCCTTTCGTGAGCTTACCGGGGCTCAGGAGTGCGTCAGGGTATGCTATGGCAAGAACAGCAAGAATAACTGCAGATGAGATAAAAACAAAAAGTGGTTTCAAAAGGTTACCTCCAGTTCCAGAAGAATAATATTGAAAGAATATGGAGTGAAGTTAATGCGATTAAAAAAAATACCATAGGTATATGAACACTTCTCCATTGTTCAAGCGTTTTAACGGTCAGGCAATCCCAGTAATGTTGCTGCTCCAGTTGATCGCCCACTGTTGCATTGACTCCAAGCTGTTTCATTTTCAATTTTATCTCCTCCTTGAGTTTTTTGATCAGATATTGTCCAATATGGCCGCTCGCAGTTACCACCAACATCAGCATCGTTGTCGCCCACGGCAGAAGAGCGTTGAAATGGATTCCTGAATGAACAAGAATCATCAGGGTTCCAATCCAACCCGTGTAGCAGTGAAATTTATGAAAAAATTTGAGTGCCCCGTTCGTGATAAGCTTCTTTTTGCGGGCGGAATATACAAAAGATAAGGCAAGAAAAACAGTGCCGGCAATTCCAAGATATCGCCCAATCCAAACAAGATTCACAATATGCAGGATGTAGTCCAGTGTGATTCCGGCAATAATCAGCAGAAGATATGAAAACGACAGGGGTATGGTTCGTTGTATAAGGAGTGATTTCCACATCGTTGAGTATTGATAATCAATGTTGACTTTTTGACAAAGATAATCGGTGTAACTTAAAACAGCCTGAAGAGCGCCTTAAAAAGCACTAAAATTCTAAGTTTCTGCACAGAGGATTGTTTGAGCCTTCGGTATACGATGTTTTGTGAAGCATGATTATAACTTCTCCACAATCAGTTGTACATTTCAGGCAGTACACCATACGCAAGACTATAACCAAAAGAGGAGAGTGTCATGGCCATTGTTTCAAAACTGCAGCTTGCCTCGGATGCTATTCAGGATGCAAAGAGACGCCTGGAAAGAGCAAAGGATGATGCTGATGATGATTATGAGATTCGTCAGGCTATAAAGATTATTGATGAAGCGGCGGAATATATAAGGGGGGCAATCTCTGAACTTCAAAAAGAAAAGTAATCGATGTTTTTATATCCAGCCACTCAGCAGCCCGAAGGCTGCATAATGGCAGGAGAGATCAACGGGTTACATAAAAACAGGCAAACTTGAGGTAGCTTGTTTCAGGCATGGCAAGGAGTACCGGATGGTCGAATGGCTGTGAGTTTTTGTGGATCAGCCTGAGCTGGCAGCCTGCAGCAAGAGCAGCTTGATGGACAGCTTGCAGAAAGTCCTCTTCTGAAACATGGTGACTGCAAGAAGCGGTAGCGAGAAACCCTCCATTTTTCAGGAGTTGCATTCCGAGTTTGTTGAGCCTTTTGTAAGCCTTGAGGGCTCCTGGAAGGTTTTTACGGCTCTTGGTGAAACTCGGAGGATCAAGAACAACAAGATCGAATGACTCTTTCGACTCAACCATCTGATCAAGCGTATCAAAAGCATCAGCGGCAACAAGACTGAACTCTGAAAATTTATTCAGTTGTGCGTTGTGCTCAGCCCGTTGCAGTGCCTCTTTTGATGCATCCACAAGAATGGCTGAACGAGCCCCGCCGTAAAGCGCGTTGAGGGCGAAACCTCCATCATTGGTAAAGACGTCAAGCACTTCGGCGTCTTCGGAAAACTTTCTGATTATTCTGCGGTTTTCACGCTGGTCAAGGAAAAAGCCCGTTTTCTGTCCCTCAAAAAGATTGACCTCAAAGGTAATACCAGCGTCATGAATGGTCTGTACCGATTCGGATCGCTCGCCTCTCACAATATCCTTGTATAGCGCCAGCCCTTCAAGCTCTCTCAGTGGAGATTCGTTTCGCACGATAATAACGGAAGGGTTGAGCAGTTCCTGCAGTACATCGCAGACAAGCGGCAGGTGAATGTCCATCCCGGCCGAAAAAGCCTGAAGCACGATTGCCTTGTTGAAGCGGTCCACAATGAGGCCGGGCAGACCGTCCGATTCTCCATGCACAAGACGATACGCATTGGTTTCCTCGTTTTTATAGATTTTTTCACGAAGCGTGAGTGCCTCAAGAAATTTTTTACTGAAAAAATCTCTGTCAGGCTCTTCATCCCTGCGGGTAAGGAGGCGGACTGAGATAAGGGAGTGAGGGTTGTAGAAGCCTGTTCCCAGAAATTTTTTATCGTGTGTAAACAGTTTTACAGTTTCACCGGAAGCAATATCACGGGGAAGACTTTCGAGTTCGTTGCTGAATACCCAAAGATGACCTTTCTGGATCCGGTGGTGTTCTTTTGGCTTGAGGTAGAGGGATTGCATGGCTTGAAAAATGTGTCGTGTTTTAAGATCTCTTTATTTTACCTTGACATAACTTTCACCGGTGAAATGCTGTTGTTTAACTTGCGAGTTAGCGGTATTTTCAGTGGAGAAGTATCAAATTCGGTACCAAACGTATCAGTTGCAATGTGCAGCAAAAGCAATGAATCTCAAAGGAAATAGTTAAAGGAATAGAGAGATGAAAGGAAAGAGAATTCTGTTGTGGACATTATGTGTAGCTGTTTTGCTGGGTGGCTGCGCCGATTTTCGAACGGTCGGCAAGCAGGAACTGCCTGCGGAACAAACGGCTCTCATTGCAGAACATGCAGCTCTCTACCGGGAAGTTGCAGAAGCATCTCCATTTATTCACTCGCTGGATGGTTATGCTGATGTCTGGATAAAAACTCCGAAAAGACAGAATCGAGTTTTCTGTAATATCCTGATCAATCGTGGGAGTGAAGCAAGGATGATTGTCACTGCGGGTTTGCTCGGATGGCCTGTCGCAGATATGTTTTTCAACAGGGATTCGCTTTATGTGCATGATATGCTCAACAACCGGCTTTTTCTTGGCAGTAACAACGATCTGAATCTTGAGAAAATTATAGGGGTGAATTCTGGATATCGACTCTTGACTGAATCCCTTTTGGGATTGGTGAATCTTACAGAGCCCTTGAGTGCTGTCAGATCGGTAAAAAAAGGTTCCGGGATGTTGCTTTTTACGGTTGCGAGCTCGACGGGAAGCAAAGAGGTCGTTATCGATCCTTCCAACAAAACGCTTGGTGCCCTTCTTTTAAAAGATTGGCAGGGAAGAACAACATCTGAAATCCATTTCAAGAATTTCGAGACTATCACTATTGATGGTCAAACTGCGCTTGTTCCAAAAGAGATTGAGATGATGCTTTACAAGAGAAACGCTGATGGAAGTAGTGGGGAGCAGCAACTGGTCATAGCCTATTATGAACGGGTCTTTAACCAGACGAGTCGTTCTTTCAGATTTTCAACGCCTAAAAAAGCGAAGATGGTCAATCTCAATGATGCATCAGCTCTGCCATGGATGTGAATGTCCTTTGGGCGCTCTGTCTACAGAGAAGAGACAAGGCGCCCTGAGCCATCAACCCCTAAGAGGAGTGTCGGAAACGTCCTGTCAAACCCTTCCTTTTTTGAAATTCTCTGTGGCAAAATCCCAGTTGACAAGGTTGTCAATCACGGTCGCGACATAGTCGGGGCGACGGTTCTGATAGTCGAGATAGTAGGCGTGTTCCCAGACATCAATGGTAAGAATCGGTTTCTGGCCGCTGGTTAAAGGTGTTTGGGCATTACTGGTTTTTATTACTTTCAGCGTATCTCCTTCAAGCACAAGCCATGCCCAGCCACTGCCGAACTGGGTTGCAGCGGCGGTCTTGAGCTCTTCTTTAAATTTGTCGACACTGCCGAAATCCTGTGTAATTTTTGCTTCGAGTTCTCCGTCTGGTTTGCCACCGCCGTTCGGACTCAGGCAGTTCCAGTAGAAAGAGTGGTTCAAGGCTTGTGCGCCGTTATTGAAAATACCGACTTTCTGAGGATCTGTGGCCGTCAAGGCAATAACCTCCTCCAGCGTCAAGCTATCGAAAGAAGTCCCTGCTACAAGGTTGTTATAGTTCGTGATATATGCTACATGGTGTTTGCCATAATGAAAACTGAGCGTTTTTGCTGAAATAAACGGCTCAAGTGCATTTTCTGCATATAACAATGCTGGTTGCTGATAGGCCATAAGAATAAGTTGTTTAGAATTTAAATTTAAGGCAATAGATACAATTAAAATGTTTAAACTTGTATAAGGAAGATTTAGTTTCTTCAATACCTGAAATTCATTGTTGCGGTAATGAAATTTTACGATACACTTCGAACTTCTTTTTTTGTTTTTGTTTTTTGTTACGCACTCTCTGGGTGCAGCGAAAAAAAAACCTACGGCCTTGATAAGGATGATATCCGTGTTGCTGGATTCTACTGTGATTATCTTCTGATATCTGGAGTCGAGCCTCTTGAGGGAGGAGTTGAACTTACTGCGATTGATTCGGTTGATCTCAATGAACTTCTTGTGCGTCATGCCCTGACTCGAGAGAGTATGACCCGCAAAATAGATGCTTACAAGAAGAATCCTGAACTCTGGCGATCAGTGCTTGAGCAGGTAAGGGCAAATATTCGTAATAAAGCAGCCGCAGGGCAATGAAACGAACCTATCCTTTTCTCGTGGGTGTAACGGATGTTCCTGGGGATTACCTGCTCAAGGAGCGGGACGTTATTGCCTACAGCGAAGTATCCCAGCTCGCCCGGGACC
>CAIYWF010000259.1 GCA_903929845.1 uncultured Chlorobiaceae bacterium
CCGACACCGGTCACAATTGTCACTGCACCGGCCAGACTTGTAGTGCCATCATAAATCTTGCTTGCCGAGAGCGTTACTATCTTCGGGTTAACAGTAAGCGTGTTGATGCTTGAGACGTTATCAGTAAAACCGTAGCCAAGACTGCTTCCCAATCCGCTGCTATAGGTTACATTATAACTTCCCGCTTTATAGGAGGCTGTCTGTGCGCTTCCATTTATCATCCATGTTGCAGTTCCAGTAACCGTTCCCGGTGAAGTGTCACCGTTTGCATAAGAGCCATAGGTGCCTGCAAAACCTGGCGTTGTATCACCATAAGTAATGGTATTGCGGCCAGGCGTTACAGTCAACAACGGTTGTTCGCGGTAGATGGCAGAGATTCCGGTAGAAAGTGCCAGTGAATAATTTGTAGTTGATTCGTTGCTCGCATAGCGGAAGTTGCCGCTGCCAGACCCGATGAGCGATGTCACTCCTGTACTGCCACTGATGCTGCCGGTATAGAGCTTGGCCAAACCGCCAGATCCAACAGTGATACTACCACCGCTGATAATAATATCTCCACCTGTGGTTGTTATTGCAGCAGTATTCCTGCCAGCATTCAAGGTAACAGCATTCGTTGAAGCGTCGGAGGTGGCAATAGTTTGCGAGACGGTCAGGTTCCCGGTCTGTGTTGCCACGTTCACCGTGCCAGTTGTGTTGATGATTCCATTGATACCGCCTGCAGTGCCAATAGTCAGAGCATCGCTGTTGAGGTAGATTAGATTGTCAACGCCACTGGCGGCAAGCGTGTTAACCATATTGCCGGGGTTGCTCAGAGTGACATTGCCACCAATCAGTACCAGTTTATCAGCAAATAGAGAGCCATTCGTGCCTTCGGTGACGGTGCCTTTAAGGGCGATAGTGTTTCCTGTCGCAGTCAGAGCTCCATTGAGGACGATAGCGCCGCCACTGATCAATGAAAAATTATTCATGAGAGTAAGGTTGCCACCAATAGTTACGTCACCTGTTGTGGCGTTGCCGATGGTAATATCGGAAAATCCGCCAGTGAAATAGCTGGCAGGCAATGCCAAGATGCCACTCCCGCCAGCAATACCAATGGTTGTCCCTGTGGTTTTTGGAGTAATGGTAAGCGACCCCGCACTGGACAGGGTCGCTGTACCTGGGAGTGTGAGAGTATTAGCCGAGATGGTGATGGCGCCGCCTGAAGAGCTGATGACAGATTTGGTGTCAGCAATAGTTATGACATCTCCCGTTAGTGAAATCGCGCCAGTTTGAGTGTCGACACTCTGGTTGATTGACAGGAGACCTCCGGCATTGAAAGTCACTTGTGCGTCGGTTGTGGAAATCGCCTTGTCTATAATTACGGAGCCACCTGTTCCGCCTGACTGCAGCATGATTGAACTTGTAAACGAGTAAGGGGTTTCTGGATTTGAGCCAGTAAATGTTACCGTTCCGGTACCGTCAGCACGACCAAACGTAAGAGAGCTGAATCCGCTGATCTTGGAAAGATCTATGTTTTCACCTGTACCGATGGTCATATTGTCGTCAACATTGTACGGCATCAGCGTTATCTGGTTGGTAGAGTTTCCTGTCACACTTCCAGAAAACAAAAAATTATTGGCCTCAAGGATGGTATCCGAGATGGCTAATAACGTACTCTTGAAGGTAAGCGGTCCATTACAGGAGATCAACTGGCTGCCGCTGAGGGTTACTGGCTGGTCAAAGGTAATACCGCCACTGGAGACGGTTATGGAACTGCCAAGAGTATAAACTCCTGTATATGTTGCAGTTTCAAACGAGACAGATCCGCTGTTCAGCGTAATCGGTGACGTGGTTATGATAAAATTATCACCAGTGGTAAGGCTATTTCCCGAGATTTTAAGCACAAGATTGCCCGATCCGGTTATGGAGATTGGCCCATCTACATAAATTTGTCTTTCAACTCGCAGGGTGACATTACCGGTAGCAGTTACTCCTGCTGGTAGAATATGAATGAAATCACTGTTCTCATAAAGATTTATTGAACCATCAACATTTGCTGTGAAATAATCATAATCACTGATATTACCTGTATAATTGAGATTAAAGTCACCTGTTCCGTATAGTTCGAGCAAACCAACGGCCTGGATTTCCGCATAAGATTGAACTCCGCCAGTACTTGTGATTTTCAGTTTACCACCACCAAGCAAAATAGAGCTGTTGATGGTAACCGCTTTGTTGACTGCGCCGTTCGTGCCGCTTTGAAGCACAAGTTTCCCCCCGCCACCCGAAATGCCGGCATTGATCGTCACCGCGCCATCAGCCAGAAGCGACAGAGTACGAGAGGAAATATTGACGGTGCTGTTCACAACGATATCCCCAGTAATGTTACCGGAGCCAGGGGTACCAGTAGTAATCGTAACATCACTGCTTTCAAGCGCAAAACTTATATCGGACGCCCGAATTGTTGAATTTTGAGTCGCAGGACTAAAATCCGGCGAGGTATAAACATCACCACTTACGGAGTCACCAATAGTCACATCATAAGGGTCAAGCAACCATAATCCAGTCTTACCCTTGCGGCCAGAAGCAGAAACCCAAATACCCGCCACATCCAGCCAATGCCCTGAAGTCTCAATCAATCCACCATCACCGCCATTAGGCCCGCCCATTGCCTCAAACGTCCCAAAAGCCCGTGTAACAGAGAGTGGATTGGTCACATCCGACCATGCCACAACGGTGCCGCCATTGCCAGTATCCGTGGCGTTGGCTTCAAGCAGCGCTCCCTGTTCAACAATGGTTCCCGTCGCCTGGTGAATGGAGGTGTCCTTCCCCTGCCAGTTACCGCCAACGAGCACTTCCCCACCGCCTGTTGCTCCGGATGCGGTCAGATGCGCACCATCTTTCACCAGAACACGGTCTCCCGTCGCAACAACTTGTCCACCCTTGCCATCCGCCGAGGAGGCATCCAGTGTACCAGTGACCGTTGTCATTCCTCCAACGGCATCGAGCAAAATACGCCCTTCTTTTAGCTGGAAAGAGTTCGCCTCAATAATCCCTGTGTTGTTTACCGTCGATTTTGAGAGCGCATCAGCCGCACTGGCGGTCATGATCACGAGCCCTCCGTCTGCCTTGACAAGACCTTTGTTTTCCACAAGTGCATCAATAGTGCCTTCATCCACCGTCAAGGTGATCAGCCCGTCCCCGGTAAAATCAACCGCAACTTTATTGCCTGCTCCAAGAGCAACACTACCACTCCTGGCTGTAATGGTACCTTCGTTGGTGACTTTCGGAGCGATCAGCGCTACCACACCACCCTGAATAATGCTGATACTGCCCTGATTAAGAATTTTTCCGGCATTGCCAGAAGTAAAGAACTTGTATTTCGCGGCAAGAAAATCGCTGTCGAGCATATTGAGCGACGAGGCTACAAGACCGCCGACATTTACCGTTGCGCTCTTGCCGAAGATTATGCCTGCCTGATTGAGCAGAAAAATCAGGCCGTTGGCCGAGAGCGAACCCATGATCTGCGAGGGGTTTTGGTCGCTGACGCGGTTCAGCGCTACGGCAGAACTGTTCGGCTGGCTGAAGTGGACTGAAGCATTTTCCCCAATATTAAAGCTTTGCCAGTTGGCAATCATTTTCTGGCTGGACTGGTTCACCGTCATCCGGGTGCCGCTGATTGCGATGCTGCCGTTGCCTGAGGTTATCCGGGCGCCAGCGGGAAGCGCCCCGGGGTCAATGGCACAAGCCTGCCCGGGGAAAGCATACATTGCGACCAAAAGAGCTATACTCCGAAGGATTGATGAGGGAACCTTTCCATTACCCTTAACCTTTTCGGAAACAACAATCCATCTCTCCTTTGTTTTGGACCAGATGATGTTGCATATCCTGTTCATAATTCAAATTCTTACATATAAGACTGTGCAGGCAGACCCGATGGATGATCATAAGATCCCTGACCAGTCAATAAAAGCTTACCAAGGTAATAAGGTATAATATGCCTGAGTATAATGGCCAGTACAGATACCTGTAAAATATTCCATGCTTGTAAGTAAACAGAAATCCGCTCTGCTTCGTAATGGCGACTACAAAAATCACATTAATCAGCATTGCAAAATAAATCATGAAATAGATTTTTTCGATATAGAGAATACCCTGAGGTACCACCTGTATCCTGACACTTTGTATTGTGACCACCAGGAACATCGTAAAGGCGGTTCCTATAGCTGTAGCCTCATTGGCATCAAAGCTGAATGATTCTGAATCCCTTTCGTGAGTGATCATATAGACACCGGAAAACAGGATTACCATAATGATGAATATTGGAATCATCATGGAAACAACGCTGCTGAGCCAGTCACGCTCGATGTTGATGTTCAAGGTAAGGTTTTTGACGCTGGGACTCTCAAGAAGCGTACGACGTCCATAATCTATATTGTCTGCTTGTTCTGAAAAATTAAAATAGGTATTGTTAACATTCCAGCCGGAAATTGAGAAACCATCAGACACCATAGGGTTGGTTGTCGGGGAGGTGATTTTGTACGATGCGATATCGGGAACGAAAATAGTGGATCCGAACTTCTTGGGTTGACACATCCTGATTTTGACATTGTACCTGTCGAAAGGGTAGAGTGAACTCTTTAAATCCTGCTGGAGTCGAGTACAGAAATTCCATCCAATAACCTGAAAGCCATTTTCTTCCATTCGGAAACTTTCGTACATCTTGGTTTCAATCTGATCAGGAAACAGTATACCCCCAACTTGCTTTGCATCCATACCCGCAGGAATACGTTGCCACATCGTCCCGTACACCTCGGCCATTTCATTTGGCTCTGAAACAGAAAGAGAATTGACCGTAATACCTGTCTGGATAAATTGCGGTGGCGAAGACTGAGTATGCTGAGCCATCTCTGTCTGTTCTTTCTTGTACTGCTCAATTTGAGAGAATGTGGTAATACAGTTGTCTTCATAAGGCGAATTTGCGCCTCTTGTGATATGGAGCGCCCATATACAAACAAGACCCGCTATAAATATACAACTGACAAACCATGAATATTGTTTGATCCGTTTATGGAAAACTTCAGATGATGAAGACAAAAAAACGAAATAGAGGCCCGACAGGAGCAGGAAAAAAATAAATGCTGAAAGCAATTGCATCAACTGTTGTTTCAGAAAGCCATTAGGCACTGTTAGCTCATCGACAATCAGGCCAACTCCTGTAAACCATCCTGTTGATGCTACGGGTTCAAACCGAAATATTGTTTTCTGACCGTTAATAATGCTTTTTTCAAGGATGCTGATACCAGTTTTAGCCTTAAATGCGTGCTGCAGGTTATTGCTGTTATCTGCCGTATAAGTACTTCTGGCATAATCCAGCAGTTTGAAATTATTGATAACAAGATTCTTGTTAGGGTGGTCAAGCATTACTCCATCACCATTAACAAGAAAACGATAGCCATACTGTCCCAACGTCTGAAAGTCAAGCGACTTCTGAAAATCATCGATAGAGATTTTCGCAGAAACAATTCCGATCAGTTTTTTTTCGCCAGAAACAGAGGTAGTGTAAAGCCTCTTCTGATAGTTCAGTACAACAGCCTTGTCACTCTTGTTCCAGGCTGCTTTTTGCCACCCATCTTTCGTGCCAGGCAGTTCCGCATCCGGCAATCCACCGCTGGCATCGGAAGTGCCGGTAACCGTCATATCCATCATACGATTAATGCTGCCAAGACTCGACAGTTTCTTGTATACTGCGGATGATTCAGAGTCAGATAAAAATCTGATTGAATAACGACACTGAACATTATTACTTTTATTTGAGAGAACAGCAATCAGATCATTTTCATTAAACTCTTTCTTTCCTGTAACAAGAGCGATATCTCCGACTGTTCGCTCAATGCCTCTGGCCATGTTATCGATTTTACGGGAGCCTGACTTGGCAGCATTGATTGCCTTGGTGTTTATACTATTGTTGGTTGAAGAATACAGAAAAGCGAGATTGACAGAAAAATACATCAGTACAGCAAAGGCAATTCCGGACAGCAATATCAAAACTACCTTTACTCTTTGATAGAGAACCTTGTTGTGGTTTGGCGTCCATTGTTTTATTTGATCTAATGACATGATGGGGCATCAATGGATAGAGTTTTGGAATACAGCAGTCATTAAAAAGACTCAATGTTCTCGGTTAAAGTTTCATATTAAAATCAATAACAGGAAGTTGTCATTTGTAATGTAATACAAACCAAAAAGCACGAAACCACTACAGCAAAAGATACAGAAAAGATCATCAATAAAGAACTCAATACAAGGTTCGTCAAGGCATTTAAACGCTGGATGGACTACCCCTCAAGGAGCGCGCGAAGCTCCTCCCAGAGATTACGGTAAGCCTTTGATGCTGGCGCGTTTGGCAGAACAGCATTCAGTGGAGCCCGGTAAATGCCCATTTTTTCAACTTCAGAATTGTAGGGAATCATCTGGGTGAGCAATTCCGGTGTATTGCCGAATTCATTGATGATGTCGCGGTGCAGCTTTTTCTGTTTTTCCACCATGCTGAAAAATGGCCTGATTTTCGAGCTGTCAAGTTTATTTGCGACAAAAAAATCTTTTAACTGAACGAAGGTGCGAATTGACAACGTTGTGGGAATCAATGGCACCAGAATAAGATCGGATGCGGCAAAGACACTTTCAGACAGCAGTGTCAGGTTAGGTGGGCAGTCAAGAAAGATAAACCTGTAGTCATCGCTCAGCTCTTCGAGGTTTTTCTTGAGCCTTTTTTGGGGCTTTTTCTCTTCAGCGAGTTCGATATCGAGATTTCTGTACGAAAAGTCGGAAGGAAGCATATCAAGGTTTTCAAAATCTGTAGCCTTGATATTGCTGAATATCTTTTTGTTTCCCTTGAGAAATTTGTCGCTGTTGAACTTTTTGGATGCGGCAATTCTGAAATAGTAAGAGCTTGCTCCCTGCGGATCAAGGTCACAGATCAGAGCTGGTGGCGCGAGGAGGGAAGAGAGATAGGAGATGTTGACTGCCGCAGCCGTTTTTCCAACACCTCCCTTTATACTGTACAGGGCTTTAGTTTTCATGGTCAGGTGCTCGTTAATAGGTC
>CAIYWF010000260.1 GCA_903929845.1 uncultured Chlorobiaceae bacterium
AAAACTGTCCTTGATCTTCTGATACATCCATCCGACACAGGCAAGACCACAAAAACTGTGCGTGACGTTATCTTCCTTGATTATCTGAATATCACCGGGAACCTGCATCATTACTTTTTTCTATTGAGAGTTACTGGCCGCGAGTAACCCGTGTTACGACGGCCAGAAATAAAGAATGTGAAGATAAAATATTTTCGCTAATCCCCCTACTCTCCCGACTCGCTTGTCGGGGCTATTTTGGCTTTAACGGATGCTGTCTTCTCTCCGAGACGGACAGCCCGATCCCGTCGATCATCAATTTTCATGACGGTGTAAACGCGCTTGCCACCCTGCCTAAACGAGTAATCATGAAGCTTCAGTGCAAGTTCGAAAAGCAGTTGCGCTGGACCTTCCACTGTTGTGCCCATATCGTGAAGCCTATAACTGCAACCACTTTCTGCGAGAATCTCCTGCAGTCCAGCAACAAATCCACTCAGGCTACCCTCTTTACTGTCGAGAGGAATAACCGCGATATCCATCAACGCCATAACAATAAACTGAGCATTATTTAAAAACAGTCTCTTCGCGTCCTGGACCAACTGAGATAAAGGTGATTGGAACCTGAAGTTCATCTTCAAGGAAAGTCACATAGTTCTGTGCTTCGGGCTGCATGTCGGCAAATGTTCTTGCTTGAGCGTTCGAGGCCATCCACCCTTTCATGGCAGTATAAACCGGGGTTACTCTCGCAAGCGTCTGGTGATCGGTCGGGAAATCGTGAATCTCTTTGCCATCAAGCATATATGAGGTACATACCTTGATTTCTTCAAAGGTGTCAAGCACATCAAGCTTGGTAAGAGCAATTTCCGTGACACCATTAACCGTCAGTGAATAGCGGAGAGCAACAAGGTCGATCCAACCGCAACGACGTTTTCTCCCTGTTGTGGCGCCAAACTCGTGACCAATTTTGCCAAGAAGCTCCCCTGTCTCATCCAGAAGTTCCGATGGAAAAGCTCCATTGCCAACTCTGGTCATGTAGGCCTTGCTGACACCAATCACCTTGCCGATATAGTTCGGAGCAATGCCGGAACCAGTGCAGGCACCTCCGGAAGTCGGGTTTGAGGATGTCACATAAGGATAGGTGCCATGATCAACATCAAGCAGACAGCCTTGGGCTCCCTCAAGCAGTACGGTTTTTCCCTCCTGGAGCTGGCGGTTCAGGTAGAGCTGAGTATTGGTTACATAAGGGTCGATAATCTTGTCGAACTCTTCGTACTCGCGCACCATGGTCTCGACATCGATCTCTTCCTTCTCATAAATATTTTTGAAAAGCTTATTCTTCGCTGCAAGATTTTCGCGAAGCTTCTCCTGGAGCAATTCGGGACTGAGAAGATCAACAACTCTGATTCCCTTTCGGGCAAACTTGTCTTCATAACTCGGACCAATGCCTCTGCCGGTAGTACCAATCTTCTGGTCGCCCTGTGCCGTTTCGTGCAGAGTGTCGAGCAGTTTGTGATACGGCATGATGAGATGCGCATTATGGCTGATAAAGAGCCTGCCTGTCACTTCATAACCCAGTTCCTCTACCTTTTTGATTTCGTCAAGTAAAGCTGCAGGATCAATCACAACACCGTTGCCGATAACGCAAACACACCCTTTATGGAATATTCCGGAGGGTATCAGATGTAAAACAACTGTTTTGTTATCAAAACAGATCGTATGACCGGCATTTGCCCCTCCCTGATATCGAACAACGATATCGTACTTGTCGGAAAGATAGTCAACAAGCTTTCCTTTGCCTTCATCACCGAACTGTGTGCCGACAATAACTGTTGCGGACTGTGACGGTGTCCTGAATTTTTTTGATTCCACGACGATTGTTTTTATTAACAGATATAATGATCAAAGTGGGCCAGAAGCTCACTCTTCCCCTTGCCGGAAAAAGATGAATAATTTACAATAAATTTGGCTTTTGTCGCAGAGCTTTCCATAATGCGCCGGGTCTGTACCTTTTCCTTCTGCTTAAGCTTGTCATACTTGGTAAGCACAATACCGTAAGGCCGTTCATGAAACTCAAGAAAATCTATCATCGCCCTGTCGGATAACATTGCGGGATGACGAGAATCAAGAAGCAGCACTATCAGTGAAATAGTTCGCCGGTGTTCAATATAGGACGCAAGCAAGTGACCCCAGGCAGCCTTCTCTGCTTGACCGACAGCCGCGTAACCATACCCGGGCAGATCGACAAAATAAAACTCATTATTAATACGAAAATAGTTGATCAGCCTCGTTTTTCCGGGAGTTGAACTGGTTTTGGCAAGACCTTTCACCCCGGTAAGGGAATTGAGCAGGGTGGACTTCCCGACATTTGATCGTCCGGCAAACACTATTTCAGGAGATGATTCTTCTGGAAGACCGGAAAGGGTGGATACACTGATGTAAAAAGCGGCAAAAGTAATCTTCATACAGTAAACGAGCGGTCACAAAATAAAGAGCAATAAAAAGGAAGCTAAAAACCTTGCGTTAAAAACCCAAATGTTTAACTTTCATCGGTCTTTTGACACCATACACTTTCTCACTTTTAAAAAAGGCAGAACAGCAGAAGATGTCACTCTTCATTTATAATTCCCTCAGCAGAACAAAAGAGAAGTTTGAACCTCTCCATCCCGGGGTCGTGGGCATGTATGTATGCGGACCAACGGTATACGGCCATGCACATCTCGGCCACGCCAAAAGCTATGTATCATTTGATGTTGTTGTTCGGTGGCTGCGACTGAGCGGATACAGAGTCAAAT
>CAIYWF010000261.1 GCA_903929845.1 uncultured Chlorobiaceae bacterium
GGGGCACTGTTTGTCAGGGGTGAACCACTGATACTCGATTTCTTCCCTCCCATAAAACTGAACGGCCAAGTTATGCACGGAGTGGTTTCCATTTTGCCTCAAAAAATCTGTTTCACAGAGGCTCATGAATAATTCAGGCTATGGACGTTATCCAATGATGTACAGTAAACTGTCTGACTTGACTATTATATTGTTATCGCTCCGGGATGTTTATGCGCCAGAATTATCTCTGAAGGAAAAAGCATTTGCTGGCAGTATTCCCTCACTTCAATCGTGAATCCCTGCTGTTCCAGCTTATCCGTCAGTCGCACCCCGCGACATCCTCCCATAGTTTTGGGTGACAGCCTGTATATGAAGTCGTACAGCTTGCTGCCCATAGTTTCGCCTTCTGTCATATTGACCAGTACCAGTTTTCCATCCTTTTTCAGGACTCGCCTGAACTCCATCAAAATCTTGCCCATCTTCTCATAGGGGATCAGATCGAACATATAGTTGTTGACCAGCAAATCAAGCGATTCGTTTTGCACTGGAAGATCAAAAGCCGTGCCTGTCTTGAGGGAGTAGTTCGCTCCGGCCACTTTTGCCAGGCGATGTTGCGCTTTTGCCAGCATTCCTTTGGAGAGATCTATGCCCACATTTTGTCCGTGCGGATTTCTCTTCACAATTTCATAGAAAGCCAACCCCGTACCAACAGCTACCTCAAGGATGTTCTGGCCATCCTTAATTGCTGCAAGTTCGATTGCTCGATTCCTGGCGTGTGACTCCGTCAGATTCCCCCAGATATCGTAGACGTTCGCTATCTTGTCGTAGACACGGCCGATTTCGTCCTGGGAAACCCTTGCATCGAGAGGTGCCGTGTTTCTGCAACAGGAGATGCCACAGCAGGACAATGTCATTTTCATGATTGATCTCCTTAAAATTGAGGGCTTGACGGTTGAATTACTATTATCCTGACAAAAACCGGACTTATTTTCTAGAAAAAAATAGAGGTCAATAACGCTCTTTCTGCCTTTGGTTTATGTAGATCGGCTTAAACAAGATGATATACCACCTCTCCTTGCTCATAGCCGAAAAAGATCAAATACCACCCCAATTAACCTGTAAGTTATAAGAAATTTATGGCGTGTTGAAAATATTTCTGCAAAAACGGAGTACTTCATTCGCTTGAACAAACTTTTTCTCACAACCAGTGCGTTGCGCTTGGGTACAAAAGCTCCTCTCCAGAGATTTTCAGAGAAGGATTCCGCCCAAAATCACCGAAGCTACACTGAAGTAGATCACAATTCCTGTAACATCAACAAGTGTTGCAACAAAAGGGGCTGAAGAGACTGCCGGGTCGAGACCAAGCCGCTTCAGAAGCAAGGGAAGCATAGAGCCGGTCAGGGTGCCGAAAAGCACAATTCCCACCAGAGAGAGTCCTATAGTCAACGCAATGAAAAACCATTGGGTGTTCAGATGCCCGAGGGCCATAGCCCAGAGGAGTACCCTTAATACACCGATAGTACCGAGAATACAGCCGAGCGCCAGCCCTGAGGCAAGTTCACGGCGCATTACTTTCCACCAGTCGCCAATGGTGATCTCTCCAAGTGAGAGTGAACGGATAATCAGCGAGGCCGCCTGTGAGCCGGAGTTTCCTCCGCTCGACATGATGAGCGGTATAAACGTTGCCAGAACAATAGCTTTTGCCATCTCATCCTGAAAATATGCCATGGCTGAGGCGGTCAGCATCTCTCCGATAAAGAGAATAACCAGCCAGCCAGCCCGTTTTTTGATAAGCTGGGGTATCGGCAGATCAATGTAGGGCTCTTCGAGCGCTTCAATACCGCCGAATTTCTGAATGTCTTCAGTCTCCTCCTCTTCGGCCACGTCGAGCATATCATCGACCGTAACGACTCCGATCAGGTAGCCGTTGGAGTCGACAACCGGAAGCGCAACCGTGTCGTAACGCTTGAAAGCCTCGAGCGCATCTGCCTGATCTTGTGCGGCTGTAAGGGTGATCATCTTCTCTTCGTCGATAATCTCACTCACCTTTTTTTCAGGTGGGGAGAGCAGGAGCGCTCTTGCCAGCAATTCACCCTTGAGTTTGCCGATGTCGTCGACGACGTAGATGACGTTCAGGGTTTCGCTCTCATGGCCATAGGTGCGGACGTAGTCGAGTACCTGGTTGATATCCCAATCTTTTTTCACGCTGAGGTAGTCGGGAGACATGAGTCGTCCAACACTTCCTTCAGGGTAGGCAAGGAGGGTTTTGGCGATCTTGAACTCTTTGA
>CAIYWF010000262.1 GCA_903929845.1 uncultured Chlorobiaceae bacterium
CGGCTGACAGTGCCTGCGATGCTGATTTGCCGTTCGAGTTCCAGCCAGCCATCCACGCATCAAGCTTTCTCTGCTGAAGATTCTCAAAAAAGACATTTGATTCCTGAACGTCAAGCTTGCAGTCAATACCGATAGAACGCAGATTCTGCTGAATAATAACACTTGCATAATTTCTTCTGGCATTGCCCGAATTGGTATAAAGCACAAAACTGAACTTTCGGCCCTGTTTCTGCAGAATTCCATCCGACCCGGGCAGCCAACCTTCTGCCTTGAGCAACGCTGTTGCCTTTGAAGGATCAAAGGGATGAGGAGTAATCCGGTCATTATAGGCCCATTTCAGAGAGGGTGAAACATCAGTATTGCAGATAACCCCATACTCTTTAAGATAGCCGTCAATGATCGCTTCGCGATCTATCGCCTGGGTAAGGGCAAGACGAACGTGGGCAGAGCCAAAAAGAGGGTGCGGCCTGACTCGACCGCTTCTGCGATACTCTTCCTGGTCGATATTCGACCAGCCAACATAGTCGTAGACTCTAAGCCCGACTGTTTTGACATCAATCTGCTTATTGGCCCGCAAAAGAGCGGTAAAATCCTCCGGCTTGATATTTTCAACCACATCCACAGCGCTGGTCTGAAGCTGCGCCAAGCGCACTGTGTAATCAGGAACGACCCTGAAGGTGATCTGCGGAATGTTACCGGGCTTCGGAAGATTCGACTTCGGGCTTGAGGACAATACAATTTCCTGCTGCTGCTTCCAGCTTTTCAGGTGATAGGGGCCCGCTCCAAGCGGAGTGAGATTGAGGGGAGAGTGACGGAACTCATCAGGCTTGACATTTTTCCACTGATGAGCCGGAAGAGGGGTGAGGGATGTATGGAAAAGGGCGAGATGTTCCGGAACTGGTTTGTAAAATCTGAAAACCAGGGTTGTATCATCAGGCGTCTCAATAGCCTTGTCAAAATCAACATGGCCCTTGTCGGCGCCGACCAGCTCTGCAAGGTACTGCTGACGGGCGCTGGCGATAACCGGATTACCATACAACTGGTAGGAAAATTTGAAATCTCCCGATACCACTGGCTTTCCATCATTCCAGAAGGCATCATGCCGGAGGATATAGATGATGGATTTATGGTCTTCCGACATACGCCAGGTTTTTGCAAGGGCGCCTTTCGGTGTTTTTTTCCCCTGACCTGGTGTTACTGCCCTCAGTTTTTTTTCCAGCGCCATGTAGTTGAGCAGCCCGGTTGTCGTGTCGAACTCACTCTGCAGAAGGGATGGATAGATAAGTCCAATAATATTTCCTGAAGTCACCGTACTTCCCAGCACTGGATTAAGATAATCAGCGTCACCGAGCATGGCGATAACGAGAGTTGAATCCATAGCTTTCCCGCCATTTCCGACATGTCCTGAACCTCCGTTATGGCGCCCACAGGAAGTGAGTACCAGCATCAACACGAAGACGAACATGCATCCCGCAAACCAGTATACAGCCGAAATCCTCTTTCTTCTGTTTTCAGTCATCACTATCATCCTCTGTTTTCTCGCTGTTGATCACATTGTTTATCCTTGCGGTCAGTGCTTCGGCTGCGACATAATTCGAGTATCGTTTCAAAAGGAAATTAAGGGCAACCACCTCAATAATGACGGTAATGTTTTTACCGGGAAATATAGGTAATTCTACCAGTGGAACGTCAACTCCGAGAATCTTTACAAATTTGGTATCCAATCCGAGCCTTTCATAAGCAATCTCTTTGTTCCATTCAAGCAGCTCGACAACAACCTGAACCTCCTTGACATCCCGAATTGCCCGGATACCAAAGTTGGCCCGCACATCAACAACGCCAAGACCCCGAATTTCCATAAAATGGTCGATAATATGGTTTCTTTTGGCATTGAGTATCATCGACTCCCCTTTCCGCTGGATAATGAC
>CAIYWF010000263.1 GCA_903929845.1 uncultured Chlorobiaceae bacterium
AGACTGAATATTCGGATTTCTGAAAGAGACCTCACTGAGTTGCAAAGAAAGGCCGTCAAGGAAGGTTTGCCGTATCAGAGTTATATCTCAAGTATTATTCACAAGTTCATTAACGGAACACTGGTTGATGGAGCAGCAAAAGAGGTGTAAACCAGTCAGAAGCTGAATATATTGCCGTTGTTCATCTCTTTTCAATCCTGAAACATTATCAGCTTGATATCAAAAATTCCTGATAAAAAGTTGCGCTAAAATATCAAATTTGGTATACTCTTCCTGTGGGATATAATGTTGAAGTAATGCCGCCAGCAGTGGATTTCATACACTCCCTCTCTCCAAAACTACGGGCAAAAGCATTCAGGGCAATTGAACTTTTCAAAGAGTTTGGCTTCAGGCTCGGTGAGCCGCATTCAAAAACATTAGTTGGCACTGATGGTCTTAAAGAGTTGCGTGTCAAAGTCGGTACCGATATTTGCAGAATATTCTATTTCCATCATAAGGGTACTCTGTATGTTGCAACTTCCGGCTACGTAAAAAAAGAGATGAAAACAGATCATGGTGAAATTGAGAAGGCTCAAAAATTACGCAAGATTTTTATAGAGGAGATGTTGCAATGAAGACAACTAATTTTGATGACCTGCTTGCAGAAAATCTCAAAGAGGAAGATTTCAAAAAAGAGTATGACGCTCTCGAAGAAGAGTTTGATGTCGCCAAAAAGATTATCCACCTTCGCTTGACTGCCGGTATGACTCAAAAAGAGCTTGCTCGCCAGGCACATACGTCACAAGCTGCGATTTCCCGGTTGGAGTCAGGAACATACCGAAACGTCAGTTTGTCTTTTTTGCGCCGAGTTGGAGCTGTTTTGGGAGTAAAGCCACACGTCAGTTTTCAGTAGCAGGTTCTGGCAAACTGTTCCCCATAGACAACAATACTCAACTCAGCGCTTTTCAGGATGAGAAGCATTGGCAGCTTTCGAGTTGCACAGGCTTTGTCTAACGATGAAGCCGTCAATAAATCTCTTCGTTATTTATTGGAGGTTGCAGAAGCCTCAACCCGCCTGATGCAACGCTCCAGCGCACCCCGAGTGTCAATCTTTAACAGGAATTTTGGAGGACAGATTCATGAGGTTTCACGAATTCCTACTGTGTTCGGCTCTGGTCCTCCTTGTCGGATGAGACAAGAAAGTAGAGAAGCCGGAAGCCAAGAAGGGGTCAGGTATCAAAGCATATGTCCTGGAGGCAAACGACAAAGGTGGCCTGATTGATTGGGGAGAGAACAGCAATATGAGGCTGGCCTTTTCTGGCCGAAAGACAGAGAAAGATGGTTCGGTTCATAATGAACTCAACCTACAATCCATCGGAATGTATCGAATCGAAGATGGGATCAACGATCAAATGAGTTGGGAACGATGGGATTTGAAGATTGCAAACCCATCGTACGGATGGCCCTTCAAAGGAATATATTGCGAGTTGAGCAGGACCCGCTTCACTAAAGGGTTGATGGGGGAGGATGACACCGATGTCTTCATCGACACATACACAAACACGGACTCCGACAAAAGCATCATCATCGACCGTGAAGATTGGAATGCTGGAGTCATCGACCTCAGAGTGGATTGGGGAATGGGCAAAGGAACTTGGTATTATGCTGATGGTAATCAGCCCCTGAACATCGAGATCAGGTTCAAACAAGACTACTTAATGCCCGATATGCCTGTAGCATTTTCGAACCTCCAATCCATCAGAGCCACTTCTGCTGTAAGGGATTTTACGGGTGAGAAGAAGTTGCACATAGTCGAATACAAACTGATCGACTACGACCAAGTTGTGATGGTTCCAGTCAAGATGCGGGGGGTGAAAGAATCCGGCATGAAGAAATGGAATGAAATGATCGCATCTCTGAGCCAGGAGGATCGGTCAGCTTGGGAAGAACTGAAGAAGGATAGGAAGGTACTGTGAAACGACCGAATATGAGACTAAGCAAATCCAAGACTCTGTGACCAAGAAATATCCAGGTAGCAATGACCCCAACTTCAAGGCCACACCAGACCAAATCAAGTATGTCGAAGGACTGTTCATGGACCTTGCCGAAACGAAGTTCAAAAGGTTCTTTGATCAGAGCAAACTTTCCTCAGATGCGAAGAAGAAGATGCTTGATCTAATTCGTGCTGACTTAGAGTCCAAAAGTACCAAGGCTTAAAGCTTCTGGATCTGTTTAGGTACCGCAGGGATCCAAGCAAATTCACCGGCCTTGCCTAACCACGAAACTCAATGACTATAAGCCATCCCTGCCTAACCCTTCGTTCAACTCGGTCCCAAACGGCACAGGCAGTGTCAATGTTTCTTCTTCGTGATTCCTCGTCTCCGTTCATCAACCTATGCGTATGCAGCCGTGTCGGTGAGAGAAGGGGCGCTTGACATGTTGATCCTGCCGACTGTCAACACCGGATGCATGCAAATATTTCTCGATGAAATATCGTCCAGGTATTCTGAAGATAGAATAGTGATGATATTAGATGGGGCTGGTTTGCACAAGTCTTCCACATTAAAAACTCCGAAAAATATGTGTCTGATTTCATTGCCACCTTATTCGCCGAAGCTCAATCCAGTCGAGCACTTGTGGGACGAACTTCGTGAAAAAGCTTATGGGAATATAGTCTTCAACAGCTTGCATGCTCTTGAAGACCATTTGGAAACATCGTTAAGGGTGATGGAACATGATACACCAAGAGTCCATTCCATCGTCGCATGGCCTTGGATTATGAGTTCATTATTGATTTAGAAATGGAATTATTCCTGTGCAGAAGATTATAGGTCGAAGCAAGTGCCGTTTTACGGCCCATTCGTTTGTCCAGAGCACTCTTGATCTCGCCGACAATCAATATGTCGCCATGAATCGCTTTATCAAAAAAAGGAGCAAGAAAGGCAGCGTCTTCCTCTTTGCTCATATTTTCCCGATGGCGTCCACCCCGCTTTGGTTTTGATTCTGCTGGCAGGCCACCGGCCTTTATAAAACGCCTCCTCAATTGACAGGCCCAACCCTTTGAAATACCAAGGGCAGCGGCGACTTGGTCAATGGAAAAACCGTATTCCAAGGGCAAGATCACCGCTTGTGCCTGGCGCAGATCTTCTATTGTCCGAGCATTTGCCAATGTCTCCTTTGCCTTTTCCAAAACGTCCTTACCACTTGCTGGTCGTGCCATATACCCACCTCCTTTTAGGGTATATTATAACACTTTTGTTTCAGAAATGGAATTAACCGTGATCCGGTGAATACCGGTACTGCGATGGATTTCCCGTAGGGAACAACCCTCCATCAAGAGCTGAATAATACGTCGTGTTTGTAATTCCAATTTGCAATCAAGATAATCATAATGTATAATTCTGTATGAATTGATTTTGTCCGTATTTTGGCAAACAAGAAGCATACAGAATATGGCACGTCCAGCAATAGTCACTGATGATATGGTGTTTC
>CAIYWF010000264.1 GCA_903929845.1 uncultured Chlorobiaceae bacterium
CTTGCACGATTGCTTAGGGGGATATGGCCTGCTATGCAGGGCAAGGTTCGGCTTGACGGTAATGATGTTTATCAGTGGGACAAAGAGGAGCTTGGGAAATATATCGGCTATCTGCCGCAGAATGTGGAGCTTTTTGAGGGCACCATTGCCGAAAATGTGGCTCGTTTCGGTGAACCTGACCTTGAAAAGGTGAAAGAAGCGTGCCGGATGGTGGGTCTTGATGGTTTTATTAAGTCCCTTCCGAAGGGGTATGAGACCCAGATTGGTGATGATGGTTCTTTTCTTTCGGGTGGAGAGCGGCAGCGGGTGGCTCTTGCCCGTGCAGTCTACGATATGCCGAAGTTTGTGGTGCTTGATGAGCCTAACGCCAGTCTTGATGAAGCTGGTGATGCGGCGCTGCTCAATACAATCATGCTGTTGAGAACAAGGGGTTCAACAGTGATCGTCATCACGCATCGGCTGAATATTCTGGGCGCAATAGAGCACATGCTTGTTCTGGTTGATGGTCAGGTGCAGCGCTTTGGCACCTGTAAGGAGGTCATGGAGGCTCTTCAGACGCCGCCCGCAGGCCAGCAGCCTCCAAACCCGAAGTCTCAGGCATAACAAGTATCAGCAAACAGATTTTTCATGAAACCTGATTTTTTTGATCGCAGTGTCCTGTCCCGACAGCTCTGGCTCTTTCGAAAAGAATTTCTGTGGCTTGGTATTTTCAGCCTGATTGTCAATGTGCTGATGTTGACGCCGACGATCTACATGCTGCAGCTCTATGGCCGCGTCATGAAGAGCGGCAGTGAGCTGACCCTTCTCATGGTTACGTTGTTTCTGATCTTGTTTTATGTCGTGATGGCGTTTGCTGAGTGGCTTCGCTCGCGCATACTGGTAAGAGCAGGTGTAAGGCTTGATGAAGCACTGAATTCGCTGGTTTTCAAGGCGAGTTTTGAAGCGTATCTGAACCGTTCACGGCAAAATGTGCTCGAGGCCTTCTCTGATTTGACCAATATCCGCCAGTTTCTGACGGCTAATGGTATGATTGCCTTTTTTGACACACCATGGACACCGGTCGATATTGCTGTTATTGTTATGCTCAGCCCCGTTCTCGGCTGGCTTTCCATTTTGTTTGCGGTTATTCAGCTTCTGGTGACCTGGCAGACCCATCGTCTCTCGGTCAGGGAGATAGAGAGCGCTGCTGAGTCTGGTAATGACAGTTATCGTTATGTGCAGAGCAAGCTTCGTAATATTGAACCGATGCATGCTATGGGTATGGCGGGAAACCTTCGGCGGCAGTGGTTCAGGCTGCACGATGCTTCGCTGGCCAAAGCAGAGTCTTCTCTTGAAAGGCAGCACCGTCAGCAGGCGTTTGCAAAGTTTGTGCGTTACAGTATGCAGTCGTTGACACTGGGCGCAGGAGCTCTCATGGTTATTGAGGGGAAGATGGCTGCCGGGTCGATGATTGCGGCAAACGTCTTGATGTCGAAGGCGCTTCAGCCTCTTGATCTTGTTGTCGCAACCTGGAAGCCCTTTGTTCAGGCTCGTACGGCATTTCAGCGTCTTGAGAAACTGCTTGAGGATTTCCCAGAGCGGGAGGCTGGAATCAGGCATCAGGATCCGTTTGGCGAGATACGGCTTGAGGGACTCACTGCGACTGCGGAAGGACGTGAGACTCCAATTCTTGATAATCTTACCGCCATGTTTCCAGCAGGAAAGGTTACCGTCGTGCTTGGCCCCTCCGGGTCGGGCAAATCAACGCTTGCCCGCTGTATCGTCGGGGTGTGGCCGAAACGGGTAGGTAGGGTGCTGATTGACGGCGAGCCGGTTGAAAGCTGGGACAGAGGGGAGCTTGGGCCGCACCTTGGTTATCTTCCCCAGGATATTGAGTTGTTTGATGGCACCATCGCAGAAAATATTGCCCGGTTTGCCGAGGTTGATTCTTTAAAGGTGATTGAGGCGGCAAAGCGAACGGGTATTCATGAGATGATTTTGCGCTTTCCGCGCGGCTACGATACGCAGATTGGCGAGGCTGGTGGAATGCTGTCGGGTGGGCAGCGGCAGCGGCTTGGACTTGCCCGTGCCATGTACGGCAAACCGGCGATTCTTGTGCTTGATGAGCCGAACGCCAACCTTGATGATGCTGGTGAGCGCTCGTTGCTTGAGGCCGTCAAGGATTTAAGGGGCGCCGGTAAAACAGTCATTCTTGTGACGCATCGTCCAAGTGTTCTTGCTGTGGCTGATCTTTTGGTGGTGATGCAGGGCGGACGGATGGTGCATTGCGGGCCGCGTGATGAGGTGTTGGCGGTTCTTCGAGCCGAGAGCGTCCGCCCGGCGTAAGTGTCCGGTAATCTTGTCTTTTTTTTGACAATTGTTTAAAACAGAGTAATGAGTATTCGTGATGTCATGGCAAAGATGAAGCAGGCTCCTGCCGACAAGGGAGGGGAAGAGAAAAGCGAAGCGTATCGTGATACCCGGAGTCCTGTCCGGCTTGGTATCTGGATCTTGCTTGTGGGATTTGGGGGATTTCTGCTCTGGGCAGGTTTCGCTCCGCTTGATGAAGGGGTGCCCTGTCAGGGTCTGGTGAGTATTGCGACCAAACGCAAGGTGGTGGAGAACCTTCATGGAGGCCGAATTGAAAAGGTTGAGGTCAAGGAGGGGCAGATAGTCCATGTGGGGGATGTGCTCATCACTCTCGACAGTCAGACGGCCAGGGCCCGCTATGACGAAATTCATCAGCACTAGATTGGTATGCGGGCAACCGCAGACCGTTTGCAGGCCGAGATGAGCGGCGCCTCTTCGATCTCCTTTCATAAAGATCTGTTGCGTGATTCTGAACGCAAAATGGCTGAACAGAATATGCAGAATCAGCGGCAACTCTTTTTGTCACGACGGACGACGCTGAATATTCTTGGCAAACAGTTGGCTGGCATTTCATCGTTGGTAAAGGAGGGATACGCCCCGTTGAGTCAGCAGCA
>CAIYWF010000265.1 GCA_903929845.1 uncultured Chlorobiaceae bacterium
GACGGGATTGAAGGGCGGCCACAGCGGAGTTGATATTCATTTAGGACGCGGCAATGCCAACAAGATCATGAACCGGATACTGTATCATGGGTATCAGTACGGGCTGCAGCTTGCCTCTATTGAGGGGGGAAGTCTCCGCAACGCGATTCCCCGAGAATCATTTGCCCATGTCGCTATTCCTGTCGCAAGGGAGGAAGAGTTCCTCAACAGCGTCACGATCTTGACCGAGAAGATAAAAAATGAACTGTCGGGAGTTGAGCCATCCCTCAGGATTGACGTGATTGCAGCCGAGCTCCCCGAGAGCGTTATCGAACAGGATATTTTTATAAAGGTTTTGAACGCGATCTATGCTTGTCCGAATGGTGTGATGCGCATGAGCAATGAAATGGATGGTCTGGTTGAAACATCCAATAATCTTGCGCTGGTCAAATCCGGCAATGGCGTTATTACCATCGAGTGTTTGCTGAGAAGTTCGGTTGACTCTGCCCGTGATGATCTTGAGATCATGATTAAAAGTATCTTTGATCTTGCAGGGGCGGCGTCGGTATTTGATGGAGCTTATCCGGGATGGAAACCGAATCAGAATTCCCCGATTCTGAAGACCATGCAGGCGCTCTATACCAGGCAGTTCGGCAACGTTACAGAGATAACGTCTATTCATGCCGGTCTGGAATGCGGGATTATAGGCGGCACCTATCCAGGTCTTGACATGATCTCTTTTGGCCCGACTATTCGATATCCTCATTCGCCGGATGAAAAGGTGAACATTCCCTCTGTCCAGAAATTCTGGGAGTTTCTTGCAGAAACGCTCCAGAATATACCACTTGATTTTTCTGGGAAAGTCTGACAAGCGTATTGAACAGCTTCAGAAATTTGTTAAAACTTGCAAATATTTTTCCTGTTGCTCTTATCAACATTATCTGTATATTACGGTAATCTGCCGTACAACATAAAAAGCTACTCATGAGCACAAGTCTCAAGCAAAAAGGTGTGAAAGAGCCTGCAGGGATAAGCAATAAACTTAATCCCGGAATAAGAGTCTCTTTGAATCAGTTTACTGAGGGAAAATCGCGACTGGAGGCACGCATACCCCGGAATGTTCATGCACAAATCAAACGAGCCGCTGAAATTCAAGGCCGAACATTGACTGATTTTGTTGTGTATGCAGCTCTTGAGGCTGCTACGAAAGCAATTGAGGAAAATTCCGTTATTCAGTTGTCAATCGAAGGGCAGAATGCTTTTGCAGAAGCTTTGCTGAATCCGCCAGAGCCCAATGCCGCTTTGCGACGCGCTTTCGAAAGTCATGCAGCATTGTTTGTGAAGGGTCAATAACCCTTGCGTTATGAAGCAGCCCCTGTTTTCAGTTGTGCCACTGAGTAATAATCATGTAAGAGAGGGCTTCTGCTCTGGATCTGAAGCTCTGGATCACTACTTTTCAGCGCAGGTCGGCCAAGATATCAGAAGGAATATCACCAAATGCTTTGTTGCAACCGACAATTCCAGTCACAAAATCGCAGGTTACTACACACTTTCAGCAGCACAAATTCCGTTACCAGGGTTACCCGTAGAGATCGCAAGAAAAATGCCCCGCTATGATGCTGTTCCAGCCTCAAGAATAGGACGTCTTGCTGTTGACCGGCTCTATCAGGGAAAACGGATCGGGAGCGCACTTATAGCTGATGCCCTTCTCAGGTCATCAACTTCATCACTGGCTGTTTACGCGCTGCTCGTTGATGCAAAAGATGAACAAGCAGAGGCGTTTTATCTGTACCACAGCTTTATACCCTGCATTGGAGCCAGTCAAACCCTTTTTTTACCGTTGGAAACCATAAGCAAAATTTGATTCTCATCGGCATTTTTCCTGTATGAACGCAATCCTCCACAAAAAAGGGCCTAAAACTCAATGTTGTACTGCTGGCTAATCAGTTGTTCCTGTTTTTCAAGCTTTGAAATTTTCTTTTTGTCTCTTCTTGCCTGCTTTTCAATGGCAAGCTGCTTTTTTTGTTCCAGAGCCCTACGATAAGCCTCAATGGCCTCCCTGTTTCTCTTCTCTTCCTGTTCTCGCTGTAGACGATAAAACTCTCGTGATCGTTCACGCATCTTCTCAAGCTCTTCCATGCGAATAACTCCCTGTTCACCACTGACAGAGGGTGATGGCGACCTCATTCCCGCTTTCAAAAAGCATTGCTCAAGCCGTGGTAACGAAGACTCATCAGCAAACTCGTGAATCAGCGGAAGATTCAAAGCCCGAAACACGGAAATCCACCCCTGCTTGTTGTCGGGATCGGAAGAGCGCACCAGAAGAGCCGGATTGAACTGATACCACCCTTGGGTAAGACGCTGAAATAATGCCCGGTTATAGGCATAATCGCGCGACACCTCATTCCTTGCAAGAACTGAAGAGAGATACTGACGCCTGTTGCGCTCTGGAGTAACAACATTGGCGGGTAAATTGGCCCAGACATCCAGAATGGCCCGAGTGTCAACAGCTCCATAGTGAGGACGGGACTCTCTGAAAAAACGTGATTTGAAGATCACCCAAAGCGTCTGAAAAAGAAAGTATTCAGAGAGATGCCGATCAAGCCGAACCATTCGCTCACCAGTGCTGACATCAACATTGGCCGGAACAAGCAGCTCATAAAGCGTACCAAAGTTTCTGCGGGCGTATTCAGGATGGCGAAAGGCTTTGCGCATTGCCCAGTGCAGGGCATTGTACCCATACTGATCGGTTTTCTCGCGGTCCGCGCCCCGTTCAAGCAACGCCTCAGTCAACGGCACATTCCCGGCAGCAGCGGCGGCCATAAGCGGAGTCTGATTCATCGGCAACCGATGATCAATACCATATTGCTCACATTGCTTCAGAATGGGTTTTGTCTGCAAGCTGAAATAGGGGACATAACTTTTTCGCCCAATGGTGTCCTTATGATCTTCAAAAGAGCCACGGGCATCAAATTGAGCATCCTCTGCAAGCCTTGCCGCTAACACAGGCTCGTCATGGCAGGCAGCATACTCATAAAGTTGCTGCTTGGCC
>CAIYWF010000266.1 GCA_903929845.1 uncultured Chlorobiaceae bacterium
TGCAGGGCCAAAATACTTGAAGAAGGTCTGCAGGTACTGGTGAGCATTCATGAAGGAAAGAATCATCAGGTTAGAAGAATGTTCGAGACCCTCGGTTTTGATGTTAAAAGGCTTGAAAGGGTTGCCTATGCAGGCCTTCAGGCAGGAGAACTCCGGCGAGGTGAATGGCGATATCTGAGTCGAAATGAGGTTCAGGAACTCTATAAGTTGACGGAAAGCCCATAAGCTCTCAGCCGGTTTTGTTAACGCACAAAACCATAATTGGTTGTGAGACAGCTTTCCTTTTTTTTTAAACGTCATGCCTGCCGGGTGGTCATGACGTTTTTTCTTTTCATGCACTTTCCTCTTTTTTCCTCTTCAGCACTCTGCAGCGAAAATGATGGCCTTCAGAAACTGCTCGACAAGACTGAATCTGAAGTAAATATAGAACGGCTGCTTGAACTGATTGAAGAGTTGAAAAAAAATAAAATCAATCTCAATGAGGCTGATCCAGACGAACTTCGCGAGCTTCCCTGGCTTAAGACAACCGATGTGCAGGCTATTCTCGACTGGCGCCGAGACAAAGGCCCAATCAATTCTCTTCATGAACTCGAGTCTGTTCTTGGAAAAGAGAAAACGGCAAGTATTGCTCCCTATGTTCGTTTTCAACAAAAGCGGGCATTCCGTAAAACATTCACACCGAAGTCCGTTGAGGTTGATGGATCCCTCTACAGTCGCCTTTTCTGGGAAACAACACCCCGAAAAGGTATCCTGAATGGCAAATACGCTGGTGCAAACTATAAACTGTATCACCGTGCGGAGTTTTCTGCTCCCCATATCAAGGCAAGTCTGGTGCAGGAAAAAGATATCGGAGAGCCTGATATGGCCGATTTTACTTCATTCAGCATCAATGCTTATGATCTTGGCCTTCTTAAAAGTGCAGTTCTCGGAAATTATAAACTGAATTTTGCTCAAGGCCTGCTTATCGGGCAAGGGCGCTACGTGGCAAAAGGGGCCGATCCAACTGGCAGCGTCCAGTTCTTTTCGAAACAATTATTGCCTTACACATCAAGTTCTGAATCCGGCTTTTTTCATGGCGCAGCAACCACACTGAAGCTTGATCCTCTTGACGTAACGCTCTTTTATTCCGCCAATCACCTCGATGCGATCATCAATAACGCCGGTGTCATTACAAGTTTTTCGACATCGGGTTACCATCGCACGGAACTTGAAATCAGCAGAAAGGATAATATTGTCGAAACACTCTCCGGCGCGAATATCCTCTATCATTATCAAACAGGAGTTGTGATTGGAAAGGTTGGGAGCAGCGTGCTTCATTACAGTTATCCTGTACCTTTTGATGAACTTGAACCAGATGCAGCAGTCAGTACGATCTCTTCGTCAATCCTGTATGGTATCGAAACAGATCTCTCCTTTCGAAAGGTCAGTCTCTTTGCCGAAGCCGCTTTTTCCCGTAAACCGGAAGATGCCTCATGGACAGCCGGTGCGGAGTATGAGCTTCTTCATGGCGTTACCACTGTTGCTGCCCTCAGGCGGTATGGTGCAAATTATTTTTCCCCTTTTGCAGGAGCATTTGCCGAAAGGGGCAGCGGAGCATCAAACGAGGATGGATATTACATTGGCGTTAATGCAAAGGTAAGCGAACGGCTTGCAATCGGAGCATATTATGATCTATTCACCTTTCCTGTGCTTGGCGGCAACTGTCCATACCCTTCTGACGGTAATGATTGCAGACTTTTAATGACATGGAAGCAGTCGCCATTGCTTGCTTGGGGCATGCAGGTTCAGCATAAATTCAAGGAAGAGCAAAAAAATCAGGGAACATCAAAAATTCCTCTCTGGACAGCCCTTCCTCAGATAACCAATCGTTGCCAGATCGATTGCGATATTACAGTTTCTGAGCGCGTTCATTTGAGAACCCGGGGAGAGGTGAAAAGCGTTGTTAAGGAATATCTTGCCGGAGATCAACCCTTTTATGGGCGGATGCTCTATCAACAAGTAGGGTATAATGCTGGGAACTATGGTTTGAAAGGACGCATTACCGTTTTTGATACCAACGATTACGATGCAGCCATCTATGTTTACGAAGATGACCTGCCTTTGACCTCCAGTCTTGGCGTCTACGACGGGCGAGGCAAATCCCTTTTTCTTGTGGCAACATGGCAGGCCATGAAACAGATGAAGCTGGGTGCGAGGTATGAAACAACCTGGTATAGTGACAGGAGTGTCTGTGGCAGCGGCAATGATGAGCGGGCGACAAGTGCTCCCGGCTCATTTCATCTTGGGTGTTTCTTGTCGTTTTGAATCGGGAGTGTTCTCACTTTTTGCCGGCAGCCCTCATCAGCCGGTCTCTGATTGCTCGGCCGAGTCCCTGATTAGACGGCAGTTCACAGTAAATAGTATCAATTCCTTTGGAATCACAATGCCGGAAAAAGCTGAAAAGCTCACTGCCATACTCCTCAAGATTTCGGCAGAGCTTGTACAGCAAAATACCTTCCGGCGGTTCTGAAAGACCAATGTATGCTGAAGAAGGGGCCTCAATTCTCTTTTCATCGCCATGGCAGAGAGTAATCGCCGCTTTTGGAGCATAATGTGGATACTTCAGCCCCGGGCTTTTTGGGGGAGCCTGCTTGTCCGGGCTCGTGTTGGCTGCTATTTCTGGCACAACAGCCTGCAGTTGCTCAAAAGTAATAGCTCCGGCCCTCAGCAGAAGAGGTTTCGATCCGGAACAGTCAACAATGGTTGATTCAAGGCCGATAGCGCTTGGGTTGCCTCGAAGCACGCAGTCGATTTTTCCGTCAAGATCCTCAAAGACCGCCTCCCAGCTTGTGGCGCTCGGCAGTCCCGAAAGATTGGCCGAAGGAGCTGCGACCGGACATGCAGATAGCCGGAGAAACTCCCGTGCGACAGGATTTGCCGGGCAGCGGACACCAACCGTCCCCAGTCCGCCGGTGACGGTATCCGGTACCAGGGGATTTTTTTTCAGCACAAGAGTGAGAGGCCCCGGGAAAAAACGGTCAATGAGTTTCCATGCGTCTGAATTGATTTCACCGGCAACATCGGCAAGTTGTTCAAGGCTGTAAATATGAACAATAAGCGGGTTATCCCCCGGACGACCTTTTGCCTGAAAAACCCGCATGATTGCTTCTGGGCAGTAGATACTTGCACCAAGACCGTAGACAGTTTCAGTTGGAAATGCAACGACCCGACCCGACTTGAGGATGGCGGCTGCCTCTTCTGCTGAATCGGTAAGAGTAGTCTGCATGATCATCCTTAAAGGTGTAACTGCCATCATAAGAAGAGGAGTGTACACAGCACGCCGACCGTTGCGCTGACAAGAGGTATCGCAAGATTATCGTCAATCTTGAAGTCGCCGATACGCACCATAAACGCTTCGGTTATCGTTGCAGTAATGGCCATGGCAACACCGACAAACAGGTTCAATCCCGGTACGACAGCAACAATGCATAACGCAGAGAGAAAAAACGCCCCGCTTCCTTCAAGGCTTTTCTGTCCGAACCGGTGTTTTCCGAAAGTTTTTCCAATAATGGCCGCCAGTGTATCGGAAACAGCGACCATAGTAAATGCGGTAACTGCAATAATTTTTGGAAAAAAAAGGACAAGGAGAAGAGCCGCCATGACGATGTGGGTTGCCCCATTCAGATACGCTTTGTTCCCTTCAAGCTCATGCGTTCTCAGCATGGAGCCGAAGGTTTTATGATACCATCGAGAAACAGGTTCAAAAAAATTCTTCAACAGGTCAATCAGGAAAAAACCTGAAAAAAGAGGGACAAGAAGAAGAAGAGCAAGTTCTCTGCTGATAAACCAGTAAATTACCGGAATCGAAAGCGAAGAGAGGTGAATCGCTTTTCGCGCAACTTCATAGCGGAGTTCCAGTCGGTCGATAGCTTCCATTGTTACGGGGCACGGTGTAATGGTCAAAAAAAGTCTATTGGAGAAATGGCCGCGTGGCGCCAATTTCAGGCTTGAATATACACCGAAATCTATGGAAGAGAAAGGTTACACATCCTCTTACTTTTCCCTTCCAA
>CAIYWF010000267.1 GCA_903929845.1 uncultured Chlorobiaceae bacterium
AAGGTACCTTTCCCAACAGCAGGCGATATTTTACCGTTCTTCGCTGCAACCATTGCGCAGAACCTCCCTGTGTGGATATTTGTCCTGTCGAGGCTCTGCATCGTCGGGATGACGGCATTGTCGATTTTGACCAGCGCCGCTGTATTGGCTGCAAAGCCTGCTCCCAGGCATGTCCTTACGGTGCGCTCTACATGGACCCCGAGACGCACACTTCAGCAAAATGTAATTATTGTGCCCAGAGAAAAGAGGTTGGTCTCAATCCGGCCTGTGTTGCGATTTGTCCACAGCAGGCCATTGTTGCCGGGGATCTCGATGATCCGCTGAGTGCGGTGGCCATTCTTGTTGCAAAAGAGCAGACTATGGTTCGAAAGCCCGAGAAAGGTACTTCACCCAAGCTTTTTTATATCAATGGAGATGGTGCCTCGCTTGATCCACTTGAGGTTTCTGAAGTTAACGGATTTCTCTGGAGTGACCAGTCTCGTGGTGTCGGCCATTTTGCGGGGAAACCAATCGTTAAGCCGGCACGAAAATTACTCTCTTCTGTGGGGGTGGATGGAAAGCCAAAGGCCAGAAAAGTATATGATATCCCTGCAAAGGGAGTTGTCTGGGGCTGGGAGGTTCCTGCTTACGTGTCGTCGAAGGCGGTTGCCTCTGGATTGTTTTTGCTGATGTTTGTGTTGCAGACCGTGCTGATGCATCCCTTGTCAGATGCCTTGCAATGGGCGGTATGGGCAACGTCGCTTCTTTTTCTTGCCCTTACGGGAGGATTTCTTGTCAAGGATCTTGATCGCCCTGAGCGTTTTTCTTCGGTGATGCTTCGTCCGCAATTTAGTTCTTGGCTGGTGAAGGGAGGATTGATTATTGCCGGATTTGGGGCATGTATTGCCTTGTGGGGAGCGGCCAAATATCTGCAATTACCTCTTCTCGAAGCAATATCGCTATGGTGTGGTGCGCTTTTTGCCCTTTTAACGTCGATTTACACGGCTTTCCTTTTTGGGTCAGCCAAGGGAAGGGATTTCTGGCAAAGCCCCATGCTTCTGTTGCACATGTTCCTGAACTCGCTGCTTGCCGGTGGTTCAGCAATGCTCGTTCTTGGTGTTTTAACCTCCAGTGCTTCAGAGCTTTCTGAGACGCTCAGGCCAGCTCTTGCGGTCGGTTTTGTGCTCCATATTCTGGTTATGCTTCTTGAACTTTTTGGCAAGCATCCGTCAAAGTCTGCAGAACGTGCTGCGGAAGTTATTATGCACGGCCCACTGAAAAAAACGTTCTGGTATGGCAGCTTCATACTGGGGAATGTTTTTCCCCTTTTGTTGTGTCTTGCTGTTTCCTCTCCTGTTATGCTTGCCGTCGCCGCCATTTTTGGGCTTTGTGGTGTCTTCTATACAGAAAAAGTCTGGATTCATGCGCCGCAAACCGTTCCGTTAAGTTAAACAAGTGCTGGAGAAACTATGAGTTATACCCATAAACCAACGGTTATTGAAACAATAGCAGAAAAACTGCACCTCATTCCTGATCTTCATGCAGCAGGTGATGGAGCGGCAGCGAAAAGTGCCTCCGTCGATGGCAGTCAGGTCAACTGTCCACCTCCCGATCAATGGGATCACTGGGTGGAGTACGATTCCAAAAGCTGGCCAGAACGCAAGGCCAAAGAGTTTATGCTGATTCCGACAGCCTGTTTTAACTGTGAAGCTGGTTGCGGACTTCTGGCTTATGTTGACAAGGAGACCATGACGATGCGCAAGCTGGTCGGTAATCCTTACCATCCGGCAAGTCGTGGAAGAAACTGTGCTAAAGGGCCAGCAACGCTCAACCAGATTGAGGATACCGACAGGGTGCTTTATCCCATGAAACGCTCGGGAAAAAGAGGCGGGGGCAAGTGGGATCGTGTGAGTTGGGACAGTGTGCTTGACGATATTGCAGGAAGAATGCGCAAGGCCATACAGGAGGGTCGCAACAACGAAATTTCTTACCATGTCGGTCGCCCCGGCCATGAAGGGTTTATGGAATGGGTGCTGAGGGCGTGGAATGTAGATGGTCATAACAGCCACACCAATGTTTGCTCATCGGGAGCACGCTTTGGTTATGCGATATGGGAAGGGCTTGATCGTCCGTCGCCCGACTATACCAATGCTAAATTCATGCTTCTTGTAAGTGCCCATCTTGAGTCGGGGCACTATTTCAACCCTCATGCCCAGCGCATTGTTGAGGCGAGAATGAAAGGCGCCAAACTTGCGGTCCTTGATCCTCGCCTTTCAAACACCGCGAGCATGTCGGACTACTGGATGCCGAGTTTTCCCGGCAGTGAGCCCGCGATTTTGCTTGCCATGGCAAAGGTTATTCTTGATGAAGTGCTCTACAACCGCGACTACCTTGAAAAC
>CAIYWF010000268.1 GCA_903929845.1 uncultured Chlorobiaceae bacterium
AGACACACTATCTTGAGGGGGTAGCGCCGAAAGGTGTAGGAGTTCGAATCTCCTCTCGGGCACTTGTTTTTTTTAAAGCCGCTTTGATGCGGCTTTTTTTATTGCTTGACCCGCAAAAGGAATTTTTGAAGAAGAAATGTTTAACAGTACTTTAGGGTTAGAAAACACTGAATCAAGATAGTTCATCCGTTGCTACAATGTTAATTTTATAGCTTATGCGTAAACTTCAGGTAGATATTCTCGGACTTTCAACCAGCCCTCATACCAACGGAGCTTATGCTCTTATTCTCTATGAGTTGGAGGGGAAACGAAAGCTTCCAATTATTATCGGTGGTTTTGAAGCTCAGGCAATTGCTCTGAAACTTGAAAATATTAAACCGCCCAGACCCTTTACTCACGATCTTTTCAAAAATATTGCTGATGCTTTTCATTTGCATGTTAATGAAATCATTATAGATGAACTGCACAATGAAACTTTTTATGCCAAGGTTATCTGTGAGGTGAACGGTGAAGTGCATGAAATTGATGCACGTCCCAGTGATGCCATTGCCATCGCCGTGCGTTTTAATGCGCCACTGTTTGTTACCGAAGAAATAATGAACGAGGCTGGTATCAAGGAAGAACAGAAAGAGGAGGGCGAGGAAGAGCAAGCAGCTCAGGAAACCCAGGGAGTCAGTGCCAGCCTGCTCACTCCTGATGTCCTGCTTGAAGAACTTCAGTCAGACCTTAATGATGCGATAAGCAATGAAAACTATGAGGAGGCCGCAAGGCTGCGCGATGAAATATCCCGTCTGAAAAGTAGCAGTTAATGAGCAGAGAGGCATCTGATTTCGACACACTCTGCTCTGCTCACTGTTCGTATGTTTAGCCTTATTCAGTCGTTGTGCCGAAGCTGAACAAGAAGCTCCATCCCTGTTTCGTTTTTGCAGGAATGCTTGGAACCGCATCAAACCCATAGCCGTAATCAAGCCCTATCTGCCCGACAATGGGCAGGTAAAGCCTGAGGCCAAGTCCAGCCGATTTTTTCAGGTCTGAAAATTTGACAGCCTGCATATTTTCCCACAGATTGCCAGCCTCGACGAAGGTTAGTCCGTAAATGCTCACGGATTGCGACATGGTAAGAGGGTAGCGCAGTTCCGATGTGAATTTAGAGTAAATCTTTCCGGCATACAAGCTCGTGCTTGTTGTGGAGCTGGCACCGAGCTTTGAGCCCAGGCTCCGATCATCATAACCTCTCAGAGGAATGGTGGGGAGAGAGGACATGCCGCTGCCTCCCATAAAAAAGTATTCTGTGTAGGGTATATAATCGTTTTCGTTAAAGGTCGCAAGATAGCCGTGCTGCGTCGAAACGTTCCAGACGAGGTTCTTGGTCATCGGGACGTACCAGCTTGAGGTTCCGATAAATTTGTAAAAATTAACCGAACCAGGCAGAGGCCCTCCCGCCAATTGTCCCGTGATAGTATTTTTGCTGCCCCTGCGCGGAAAAAGCGGGCTGTCGATACTGTTGCGGGTAATTGTTTGCGTTATTGAAAATTCATTAGCCTGACTGGGAGCATTAGGATCGGTGTAGTCGATAAAACTTAAGAAGCCACCATTGCTGTGCAGGAATTTCAGCTTCCAGTTGATGGAGAAGTAATCGTCTGGCCAGGTCAGGCGCCTTCCAATGGAAAGGGTTGTGCCATACTGGTCAATGATGGTCGGGTTGTAATTGTTGTCATTAGTATAGTCGTATGCGCTATGAGTTTTAAAGGCCGAAAATCCTACTGCAGTTGGCCCACCGAATGCCCAGGGTTCAGTAAAATTAAGGCTGAGGGTCCTGTAGTTGCTGGTGCCGAACTGCCACTGGAACCCGAGTTGCTGTCCATCACCGTGAGGTAAAGGTTTGTAGGCCTCGGGATTGAAAATGTCGTGCAACGAGAAATTATTGAAGGTGACGCCCAGTGCGCCGGTAAATCCGCTGCCACTATAACCTACGGAAGCGTTGAAGGTATCTGTCTGTTTTTCGGCGACATTGTAGGTCAAATCAACCGTATTTGTTTCCTGGTTTGGCTCGATATCAGGAGTAATCTGAGATGGGTCAAAGTAGTTTAACATACTGAGTTCCCTGATGCTGCGCACAACATTTTTTCGGCTGAACATGTCGCCTGGAACCGTGTAAAGCTCACGCCGGATCACATGATCTTTCGTTTTGGTATTGCCTTTGATATTGATGGTGTTGAGCTGAAACGGTTCGCCTTCCCTGAGAGAGATAACCAGATCGACCATATCAGGTTTGACAACCTGTTCCTCAAGATTTGCCTTAAAAGAGAGGTAGCCGCGATCAAGATAGATCGAGCTGATATCGGAGTTGTCCTGCGAGAAATTCAGCCGTTCCTGAATCAGTTTGGCATTGTAAACATCGTCCTTTTTGAGCCCGAATGTTTTATCAAGAATGTCCGTTGAAGCAAATTCCTTGGTATTGCCTGACCATGTTATGTTTCTGATATGGTATTTCTTGCCTTCCTCAAGATAAATGTCGAGAAAGAGACCCTTTTTGTCCTTGGTATAACTGATCGAATCGCGTAAAACACGAGCATCACGAAAGCCGTTATTGCGGTAAAACTCGATCAGCAGATTTTTATCATCATTAAATTTATCGGTATCAAGTTTTGGAGTGCCAAAGATTCTGCGCCACCAGGAATTTTGATTGGTTTCCTTGAAAACCCCCCTCAGTTTTTTCTGGTCAAAGGAAGTATTGCCATGGAAGGTGATTTTTTCAATGGCTACCTTTGATCCTTCAGAAATTGAGAAAAGTGCATTTACATGATTTTTAGTCACTTCCTGGCGCTGAAATTTTGCTTCTGCAGTCAGATAGCCTTTTGAGGCATAAAATTTTTCAATTTTATTCGCAGCAGTAAGCAAATCCTGTTCGCTGATGTTCTTGCCAGTCACAAGAGCAGCAGTTTTTTTCAGTTCAACACTATCGAACTTTTTGTTGCCTTCAAAGATAACCTTGTCAAGCACTGGCCGTTCGCTAACAATAAACTTTAGTGCGACGTTATTCTCTCCAAGATCATTTCTTTCAACAGTGATATCACTGAATAGCTGCAGTTTCCAGAGGTATTGCAGCGCTCCTGAGAGTTCCACTCCGGGAATTGCAATCCTGTCCATCGTTTTGAGCGGAAGACGGGCCGTTAATTCCTGTTCACTGAGAGATTCAAGGCCACTGAACGAGATGCTTTTTACGGTGTAGAGATCTTGTTTTACCTCGCTTATTGTCTTTTGTTCATTAATACTGGACTGTTTGGTCGGCAGATTTTTTGCTTCAACATTATTTCCCGCAGGATTAAGTGTAACAGCAAAAAGAACTAAGGTTATCAGTTTTTTGGTTTGTTTCATGAAATATGAGGAATCAATCAGGTTAAAGCTTGTTGGCAGGGAAATTATTTGTCTGAATTTGTTCACTGGTTTGGCCAAACCTTCGTTCCCTGCTCTGAAATTCCCGTATGGCATCATAAAGCTGTGAACGACGAAAGTCCGGCCAATAAGTGTTTGTAAAGTAAATCTCGGAATACGCGCTTTGCCAGAGCAAAAAGTTGCTGATTCTAAACTCTCCGCTTGTACGGATCAGGAGTTCCGGGTCGGGTATTGATGCTGTTGCGAGGTATGAGGCGAGAAGCTGTTCATCGACCGCTTCAGGATTGAGGAGCCCTGCCTTGACATCAAAAGCAATAGCCTTGCAGGCTTGCATAATATCCCATTGACCACTGTAGCTGAGTGCAATGGTCAGTACAAGTTTATTGTTGTTTTTGGTAAGTTCCATGGTTTTCTTTAAAACAGCACTTACTTCTTTAGGCAGGAGGTTTATCTCTCCAATGACATTGAGCCGGATAT
>CAIYWF010000269.1 GCA_903929845.1 uncultured Chlorobiaceae bacterium
ATTATCACTGGATCAATGCCCTGTGCACGGTCGTTCTTTTTGTAACCGGCCTCTATATTGCAGCTCCTGTGCTGAACCCTCCGCTTGGTGAGGCGGTCTGGTACAAAGGGCTTGCGTGGTGGCGCTATCTGCACTTTGCCTCTGCCTTTATTTTTATCGCCAACTTTCTTTTCCGCTTGTATTGGGCCCTCTTCGGAGGCGACCGTTATGCGCGATTCGGCGGTTTTAGACCTTGGTCACCGTCGTGGTGGGGAAAACCTTTTCTGGAACAGGTTGAGTCCTATCTGTTTATTCGTTCGGAAGAGCCTAACTATGTTGGTCACAACCCTGTTGCCGCGCTGGCACACTTTATTTTTATTTTCTGTGGCTCAAGCTTTATGATTTTTACGGGTCTTGCCATGTACGGTGAAAATAATCCCGGAGGGTTCGGTGACGCATGGTTTGGATGGCTGATACCGCTTTTTGGCGGCAGTTATACACTTCATTTCGCCCACCACCTGATGGCCTGGATTTTTCCGATCTACGTGATCATGCACCTTTATGCGGTCTTCCGTCATGATGTTGTTGATCGTACCAGTGTTACCTCTTCGATTATTACCGGCTACAAGCATAAGGTCGAGGAAGAGCCTGTATGAACTCACCGTTGATCAATGTTATCGGGCTTGGCAATTTGCTCTATGGTGATGAGGGGTTTGGTGTTGCAGCTCTCAACAGTTTCAGGGATTCATCAGATTTCCCTGAAACTGTGCGCTGTATTGACGGCGGAACACAGGGAATCTACCTGCTTGATTACCTTGAATCGTGCGATGCTGTCATTGTTTTTGACGCCCTGATCCCTCTCGACTATGACCGCCGTGTGTATGTCTATCGGAATGAAGAGCTTCCTGCCTTTATTCACCGCAAGATGTCTTCCCACCAGATGGGACTCAGCGAAATGCTCGGCATCGCCAGACTGCACGGTAAAATGCCGAAGGAGATTGTCCTCATCGGTGTCCCTCCCAAAGCACTTGAACTCAATGTCGGGCTGAGTCCTGAACTCTCGCTCTTGCTTCCCGAAGCCGTAGAGGAGGCCCGGGCAATTGTGGAGGGGTGGCTTGCCTCACCGGCGGTTAAGGCTTGATCAGACGCAGGAATTCGTTTCTTGTGGACTGTGAAGTGATGAATTGCCCCGACATTGCGGAGGTTGTGGTGACTGAATTGAGTTTTTCAACCCCCCGCATCACCATGCAGAGATGCTTTGCCTCAATGACGACTCCGACACCTTTCGGGTTCAGCACATTCTGGATGGCGTCGCGGATCTGCTGGGTGAGCCGCTCCTGCACCTGAAGACGGCGGGCAAAGACCTCCACCACCCGTGCAAGTTTTGACAGACCCACGATCTTCCCGTCGGGAATGTAGGCAACATGTGCTTTTCCGAAAAAGGGGAGTATATGGTGTTCGCACATGGAAAAGAGGTCGATATCCCGCACCACCACCATTTCATCATAAGCTTCGGTAAAGACTGCGTTTTTGAGCAGCTCCTCAGGATTCTGACTGTAGCCTCTTGTCAGAAAGCGAAGCGAGCGGGCAACCCGTTCGGGCGTTTTCAGGAGCCCTTCGCGGTGCGGGTCTTCACCAAGTCCTTCCAGCATGGCATAGACTGTCTCTGAAAGCCTGTCTGTGGTCAGAGGATCTGTTTCAGGAACAACTGAACAGCACTCGTCATCATTACAACAGGAGCCTTGGCCGGATGGCTGAGGAGGGTTACTCTCCGAAATAGCTGACGGAATTTTTTCCTGTTTCATAGATTTTGACTTCATGGAGAGAGATCTCTCGGTTATTGATGTTGTGGAGTCGTTGTTCAAGGATGTCCCATATCAGCACGGCCAGCACTTCGGTTGTGGGTACGCACTCCTGCAAATCCGGCACGTCATGGTTCAGGTTCTTGTGGTCGAACCTCTCCATAATCTCCTCTTTCAGGATGTTTTTCAGCTCTTTCAGGTCGAACAGGAAGCCAGTATTGGGGTCAACAATGCCGCAGATCGTAATTTCAAGCAGGTAATTATGCCCATGCCCGTTTTTATTGCTGCATTTGCCGTAAATCGCAAGATTTTCCTCCTCCGTGCAGAGCGGATTGAAGAGACGGTGAGCAGCATTGAACTCGATTTTTCTTGAAACGTAGACTTTTCTTGGCTTCTGTAAAAGATCATTCATGATGGGCTGTTTTTCAGCTCTGGAATGGTAATTGTCTCAAGGTGCCGGGCGATATCAATCATACGGGCCTGATGGTGCATGAGTTCATACTGGATGAACTTTTCGGCCTGGTATTTTTTCATTTTTTCGAGAATCCTGGCCATCATCACGACGTCAAGATGGTGAGAAACCTCGCTGAAATATTCAAGCGGCAGGTCATTGGCGTATCCGGTGGCCTGGTCAACTCCCATTTTAATGCAGACTCCTGCGGCAATCCTGGGGCGGATGTGCTCGACCATGAGCGGAATAACCATGAAATTCGGAATGAATTTGACGATCATGCTGATGGCATTGTAGAGATCATCAATTCCTTCCGTGTTATGGCTGACAAGGTTTTTTGCCCAAGAGACCACTTCCAGCTTCTGGTGAGGCTGTAACTGTTGCAGGGCTTCAGGCACAGGCATAGGGCTTAGTGCCAATAACTCATTCAATTCACTCATCGCTCTTGCATCTTAATGGATATTGGGTAGGCTGTGTTTGCAGGGTATCCTGCATTCTGGTTGTGCTTCTCTATAGTTTATCAAAAAAAAGGAGAATAGAAAACAGTAAGGCATTAAAGGCGTACAATCATTATGACTGCAAAACGGAAACCAATAGCTATATTCTCCTTTTTTGCAGGGTCATGAACATATAATGTAAGGAATGGTGAACAGGTATGGTGCTTTTAACGGTTGAAGGGTTACAGAAAAAATATGGGCTGAAGCATCTGTTTGAGGATGTTTCGTTTGGTATAGATGATCGTGACAAGATAGGTATTATCGGGGCGAACGGGAGCGGCAAGAGTACGCTGCTGAAAATTCTTGCTGGAGTCGAAACTCCCGACAAAGGGAAGGTGATGGTGGCCAATCAGAAGCGGATTGCCTATTTGCCGCAGGATTCACCCTATAATCCTGACGATACCGTTCTGCAAGCAATCCTGAAGTCAAGCGACAAGGTGATGGATCTCATCTATGAGTATGAGGTGGTCTGCAAGGAGCTTGAAACGAAGCACAGCGATGATCCGTCGTTACTGGAGCGGATGAGCAGGCTTGCGCATGAGCTTGATGTGACTGGTGCCTGGGAGCTTGAGTCCAATGCCAAAACGGTGCTTGGCAAACTTGGCCTCTACGATTTGACGGCAATCATGGGGACGCTCTCCGGTGGTCAGCGCAAGCGGGTCGCGCTCGCACATGCTCTTGTGGTGCCGAGTGACGGACTGATTCTTGATGAGCCGACCAACCATCTTGATGCCGACAGTGTTGAGTGGCTTGAGCAGTATATTCGGCGCTATCAGGGCGCGGTGCTTCTCATTACCCATGACCGATATTTTCTTGACCGTGTGGCGACGCGGATGATTGAGATGGATGGCCGTACAGCAGTCACCTATACCGGTGGCTACTCAAGCTACTTGCAGCAGAAGGCTGAACAGGAGGAGCAGGCGGTACGGGATGACCGCAAGCGTCAGGCTCTTGTCCGCCAGGAGCTTGACTGGATGAGGGGTGGCTGCAAGGCACGAACCACCAAACAGAAAGCACGTATGCTTCGGGCAGAGAGTCTGGTCTATGCGCCGAAAAAGGAGAAGGCGAAGGAGCTTGATATCGGATTGGGCGCGGGCCGTCTGGGCGATAAAATCATTGAGTTTCACAAGGTATCAAAGTCTTACGGCGACAAGGTGCTGCTTCGCGACTTTGAATATCATCTGCAGAAGGGAGATCGCATCGGTATTATCGGGCCGAATGGTTCGGGAAAAACCACCCTGTTTGAGATGATTACCGAGCGCGTCAAGCCTGACAGTGGCCACATTGATATGGGCAAGACCGTGAAGATTGGCTACTACGATCAGCAGAGTCGTGGTCTTGACGATGACAAGCGGGTGATTGAGTGCATCCAGGCGGAGGCTGAACAGATCAAGACAAAGGACGGTTCTGTTGTCTCTGCGTCCAAAATGCTTGAGCGCTTTCTTTTTGCGCCTTCCACCCAGTACAGTTATGTTCGCACCCTCTCCGGCGGTGAGCGGCGCCGCCTCTATCTGTTACGGCAGCTTATCGGTTCGCCCAATGTGCTTCTGCTTGATGAGCCGACCAACGATCTTGATATTCCGACGTTGCGAGTGCTTGAGGATTATCTTGACACCTATGAAGGTTGTCTTATGGTGGTGAGCCACGACCGCTATTTTCTTGACCGTACGGTTGAGTATATTTTTGCCTTTGAGGAAAATGGTACCATTCGTCGCTATCCCGGTAACTACACGCTCTATCTTGAACTGAAGGCGTCGGAGGGAAAGGGGGAGCAGAAACCGGTGAAAAAAGTGGTCGAAGCGCCGAAACCTGCAGCGCTGGCTTTGCCTAAGCCGAGCAAGCTCTCCAGCAAGGAGAAACGTGAACTTGAGCAGCTTGAGCGCTCAATTCAGGTGGCAGAGAGCCGCCAGTCGGAAATAGCGGCGCAACTTGCCTCCGCTGGAGCTGATTTTGCCTTGCAGCAGAAGCTTGGCGCCGAGCTTCTGGGGCTCCAGCAGCAGCTCGAAAAAGAGATGGCCCGATGGAGTGCACTTGCTGAGCAGGCGTAATCGTTAAAAACTTGAATATCATGAGTGTTACAGCATCCATGATCATCAAAAATCTTGAAGTGCTCTCCAATCCCGAGGCGGCGCTCTTTGCCCAGAGATTTTTCAAGACCGGCCCCGGAGAGTATGCTGAAGGTGACCTTTTTCGGGGTATTCGGGTGCCGGTGCTGAGAAAAATGGTTCCGTCGCTTGATGGCACACCATTGCCGGAGGTTATCCGGCTGCTGGAGTCCGCGTTTCACGAGGATCGCCTGCTTGCCCTCCTGCTGCTAATGCGTCGTTTTGCGAAGGGCAATGATGCTGTCCGTCAGCACATCCATGAGATCTATCTGTCACATACCCGCTTTATCAACAACTGGGATCTTGTTGATATTTCAGCGCAGTATCTTGTTGGCGCATTTTTGCGTTCGCGTGACAGATCTTTGTTGTACCAGCTTGCTGCTTCAAAAAGTTTATGGGAGCGACGGATAGTGATTACCGCAACTTTTCATTTTATCCGGAAAGGTGAGTTTGAGGATACCCTTGCTCTTGCAGAGCTTTTGCTGGATGACCCACAGGAGCTGCTCCACAAGGCGACAGGCTGGATGCTCCGCGAGGTCGGCAAGCGTGACCTGCCAACCCTCGAATCATTCCTGCAGCGCCATTACCCCCGGATGCCAAGGGTGATGCTCCGCTATGCCATTGAACGTCTTCCTGAAGAGAGGAGGTTGCTTTATCTCAAGGGGCTGGTTACTACTCGGAGAGGGTGATCGCGCGGATTTTCTCCAGCGCAAGCTGCATATCTTCAGGTAATGGTGCGGTGAAAGAGAGCGTCTCCCGGCTTGTCGGCTGCTGAAACGAAAGGGTTTCGGCGTGCAGTGCCTGGCGCGGCAGCAGCTCCAGCAGGTTTTTGACGAAGCCTTCGCTTTTGCTGAAGGGGAGGGTGCGCAGTGAGGCGCCTCCGTAAGTGTCGTCTCCAAGAATTTGGTGACCAAGGTGCTGCAGGTGTGCCCTGATCTGGTGGGTTCGTCCGGTATGAAGCGTCAGCGAAAGCAGGGAAAACCAGTGGAGGTTTTCGGTGATGATGTAGTCGGTGATGGCGGTTTTCCCGTCTTTTCCTTCAAAAGGGAAGTTTGTCATTACCTTCCGGTCTCTTTTCGAGCGTCCGATATTGGTCATTATGGTGCCTGACGGTGGGTCGGGCACGCTCCAGACAATGGCCTTGTATATTTTTATAACTTTGCGATCGGCAAACTGGCGTGCAAGACGGTGGAGAGCTACCGGGTTTTTTGCGACAATGATCAGCCCGGAGGTGTTTTTATCGAGCCGGTGCACAATGCCGGGGCGCAGTTCCGACTTGTCGAGTTCCTCGGCATCCTTGCCGATATGGTGCAGAATGGCGTTGGCCAGCGTGCCTGTCCAGTTGCCGAATGCCGGGTGGACGACCATGCCTGGCTTTTTGTTGATCACCATCAGATCATCATCTTCATACATGATGTCAATCGGAATATCTTCAGGGGCCAGTTCCGGTGCGGGTGGTCGGAGAAAGGTCATCTGAATAACATCGCAGGACTTGATGCGGTAGTTCGATTTGACGGTTTTGTCATTGACCAGCACCCGACCCTCCTCGATTGCCTCCTGAACCTTGTTGCGTGTGGCGTTTTCCACCTGTCGCGTCAGGTATTGGTCGATGCGCATCGGTGTTTGCACCCGGCTTACCTGCAGAGTGAGTTTTTTTGGTTCCAGAGGAGTCTCTTCCACCGGTTCCGATTCGTTTTGTATCAACTGATTTTGCATTTTCCGAAACTTGAACACAACCGCCAGATTACTTGCGGAGTCAGTATAACAAAACCATCCCATATCTGCTATGCTTTCCAACCTGCTGTTCCCCGAAAGATATTTTCTGCAAGCAGGATATTGGCTGTCAGAAAATGCTCTGCTTGAGTTACTTTTTGAAAACCATTTTCTATTGTCTTTCTAAAAGCATAAATTCAGTGTCAAATATTTAAACTCCTATAAAAACAGTAAACCTTTTTCGGTGAATAAGTTCATAGTTCACGGTGTGAAGGTATCAACTAAATGATCAATTATGACTCAGACTGAAACGGCTGCAAAAAAAACTGCACCAAAAAAAACAGTTGTGGCAAAGGCGAAGGCTGGTTCTGATGTGACGACAGCCTCGGAACCAATAAAAGCAGTAAAGCCTGCTGCAAAAAAGAAATCCGGTCAGGCGTTTCCTTTTACAGCAATTGTCGGTCAGGAGGAAATGAAGCTCAGTCTGATTCTCAATATCATTGATCCGAGAATCGGAGGTGTGCTGGTTATGGGTCACAGAGGTACAGGAAAAAGTACCACGGTCAGGGCGCTTGCCGAAGTGCTTCCTCTTATTGAAAGGGTTGAGGGCGATACCTACAATCGTACTATCGACCAATATATTGAAGGTGAAGAGGCCAAAAAGGGTCGGAAGGCCATTGATTCCGCTTCCCTGAGAACCGAGAAAATTCCTGTTCCGGTTGTTGATCTTCCTCTTGGCGCTACTGAAGACCGTGTTTGCGGTACCATTGATATTGAACAGGCCCTCACCAGCGGTGTAAAAGCGTTTGAGCCGGGGCTTCTTGCCCAGGCGAACCGTGGATTCCTCTATATTGACGAGGTTAACTTGCTTGACGATCACTTGGTGGATGTTCTGCTTGATGTGGCAGCAAGTGGCCTGAATGTGGTTGAACGTGAAGGAATCAGTATCCGCCACCCTGCCCGTTTTGTGCTTGTCGGTTCCGGTAACCCGGAGGAGGGTGAGCTTCGTCCTCAGCTTCTTGACCGTTTCGGTCTGCATGCCCGCATCATCACGATTCTTGACGTTGCAAAACGAGTTGATATTGTCAAACGCCGTCGTGAGTTTGATGAAGATCCGGATGCTTTCATGAAAAAGTACAACCGCGAACAGCAAAAGCTGCAGAAAAAGATTCAGACCGCTAAAGATCTGCTGCCAGCCGTGACCATGGATGACAGTGTGCTTACCGATATTGCCAAGCTCTGTATGAATCTTGGTATTGACGGTCACCGTGGTGAGCTCACGATTACCCGTACTGCTTTTGCCCATGCCGCTTTCCTTGGTGAGACCGTAGTGACCATGAAGCATGTCAAGGAGATTGCAGGCCTCTGTCTGCGTCACCGTCTGCGCAAGGATCCTCTTGAAACCCTTGATGCCGGTGAGAAAATTGATCGTGAACTTGCTAAAGTCCTTGGA
>CAIYWF010000270.1 GCA_903929845.1 uncultured Chlorobiaceae bacterium
ATTCTTCTCAACCGCTCCCCTGCGCTATCTGTATTGGAACCAAGATCGGCATCAAGCCCGCGATCAATGTTGGCCACTCCGAGGTAATAGACGTTCATGCCATTGTGAAAAAGCCCCTGCTCAAGCGCTTTCGCCACCGCACGTTTGCCGGTGCCTGGCGCTCCGGTAAAAACGATAAATTTTGCCCGATGGTGATTCACCTCAGCCCGCTGTTCCATATGGACGAGACCGGCTTCCCAGTTATGTTCACGATCCTTGATATGTTTCTGCAAGAGAGTCTCTCCTGTAGAAAGGTTCTCAACCACAACGCCACCACCTGCAATTTCATAATTGTCGACAAGAACAAACCGTCCGGTAGCCTCACTGACGGCTGTCGTGTCGAAAGCAATTGGTCGAGAGGTTTCAAGAATACATTCACTGACGTCACGGCAGTCAATCTGCTGTTTACTTTTGCTGTACGTCAGATCAGAGGCGTCAAGCGTATTACATATTTCCGCCAGTTTCACTGTTGCTCGCGCTGAACCAAGCTTCAGCTTATACTCCTTGTTCCGAATCATTGGCGCCCGGCCAACCCAGAAAATATTGACCCTGAAACGGCTGCCAATTTCCGGCTGAGGTTCAGCAGGCTTCACCATAAGCTCACCGGAACGCACATAGAGCTGTGTCGTAAGGGTAAACCCTGAAGCTTCTCCCGCTGAAGCTTGCTCTTTTTGGGCTGTATTGAACGATTCGACCGACTGGATGGTCGATTTTTTCCCTGAAGGGAGAAAAAGCACCTCATCACCTACCCGAACCGTTCCGGCAGCAACCGTTCCGGCAACAATTCGCCGATCATCATTGCTGCGGGTAAATTTGTAGATATCCTGAACCGGAAAACGAAAGGGCTTCTCCTGAAGCTCCTTGTCACTGATAAACTGGTCAAGCTGCTCAAGAACTGTAAATCCATTATACCAGGGCATCCGTTCAGAAAGGGAGGCAATATTGTCGCCCTCACGGGCGCTAACAGGTATAAAGCTGACCGGCGTCACCTTGATCTGTGCAAGAAAGGCAGTGTAGTCGGCCTTCAACTTTTCAAAAACTTCCTCACTGAAGTCGACAAGATCCATTTTGTTGACCAGCACCGTCACCTGCTTGACGCCAAGCATTGCAACCATCTGGCCATGCCGCTTTGAGTTCTCCTTGATACCCTCATCAGCGTCAATCACCAGCAGAGCCGACTCAGCCCTCGATGCTCCGGTAATCATGTTTTTCAGGAACTCTATATGGCCAGGAGCATCAATGATGATGTAGTCGCGAGCTGCTGTTTTAAAAAAGCATCGGGCCATATCAATGGTGATCCCCTGCGCCTGCTCATCCTTGAGCGCATCGAGCAGAAACGCGTACTCAAAGGGCTTTGAATTTCTCCGGCAACTCTCCCTGACCGCTTCAAGCTTGCCCTGCGGCAAGGAGCCGGTATCAGCAAGAAGTCGACCAATCACGGTGCTTTTGCCATGATCAACATGACCGACAATAACAATATTCATTTGCGCACGTCCACTACTCATATCATCTACAAAAATATGTTAATCTCCCACTTCCATTGTCCACTCTACATGTACCCATCACGGCGAAGCGTCTCAAGCCCTCCATCTTCACTATCCTGGGCACGCCCGGAGCGCTCGGCAATGTTCGAAAACTTGCCGCTTTTGAGCTCCTCAATTATCTCCAGAACCGTTCGCGCATCCGACGTGACCGGATTGGTACAGGGATAACAGCCAAGGGAACGATAACGAATTCCACCACCCTGATTAAAGTAAAGCGAGACCACCGGAATCTTTTCCCGTTCGATATATTCCCAAATGTTCTGCTCAGTCCAGTCAAGCAAGGGATGAATGCGCACATGGGTTCCGGGGGCAAAATCGGTCTTGAACTGGTTCCAGAACTCGGGAGGCTGATCGCCGACATCCCAGACATTATCTTTGTCGCGGGGTGAAAAATATCTCTCTTTGGAGCGGCTCCCCTCTTCATCTGCCCGGACACCAACGATTACTCCCGTGTAGGGATCTCGCCCCTCGTCAACAACATACTTGCGCTGCTCGTGCTCCATACTGTAGCGAGGCCACTCTCCAGAGAGCGTCTGTTTCAGGGCTTCACTTTTCAGGTATTTGCAGCAGGTAAGGCGATCGGTGTTACCATCAGGAAACGTGAGCTTCTCTGCAAGCGCTTCAGTGTTTTGACCATAGATCATGTTCAGGTTCCACTCAAGGGCAAAGCGGTCACGATACTCAATCATCTCAGGAATCTTGAAATGGGTATCAATATGTACCAACGGAATTGGGACGTGTCCGAAAAAAGCCTTCCGGGCAAGCCAAAGCATGACGGTACTGTCTTTGCCTATCGACCAGAGCATGCAAAGGCTTTTAAATTCACGGTAGGCTTCGCGGAGAATGTAAACGCTTTGTGACTCAAGTTTGTCAAGATGATCCATACTCGTCTTTTAGTCAATTAATTACAATGGTTTTCGGTGCAACCCGCACTCCTTGTGTTCCGGAATTTCCCACCACCAGCGTCCTGCCCGAATATCTTCCCCTGGCTTGATCGCCCTCGTACACGGCGCACACCCGATGCTGGGATATCCCTGTTCATGCAGGGCATTAACAGGGACGTTGTGTTTATGGATATATTCCCAAAGCGTTGTTTCCGTCACCTCAGCAAGTGGATTAATTTTATAAAGTCCAAACGATTCATCCCACTCAACTGGAGCAATAGCGGTTCTGGTGACTGACTGCTCACGTCGTAACCCGCATATCCACCCTTTCAGTGTTGAAAGCTTCTTTGCAAGCGGCTGCACTTTTCGGATTCGGCAGCACTCGCGGCGAAGTTCAACGCTCTCATAAAAGAGGTTTGCTCCATAACGTGTCTGCATGGCTTCAACCTCAAATGTTTCCGGAAAAAGCACCTCAACCGAAATACCGTACCGCGTTCTCGTTGCATCGAGAAGATCGTAGGTCTCCTGCGGGAGCCTTCCGGTATCAAGGGTAAACACCGGTATCTGCAGCTTCTCCTTGTCCAGGATATCGGTAATCACCTGATCTTCCGCGCCAAAACTTGAGGCAAAGGCACACTCTCCTGCGTCAAAAAAAGCCGCAGACCAACAGAGAATCTCTTCAGGTGATTTACCGGAGAGATCGTTACTCAATTTCCTGACTTCCTCCCTGCTCATGAACGTTATGGTCTTGTGTTCAAATAAAATTTTCCTGCCGAGCAATTTCACGTGGTACCAAGAATTTCAGCCCGGACGGTTTCAATCCCGATACGGTCAATCGTATGCCCGAAACGCTCTTTTTTCCGGCCATGTTTCCGGTAACAGGTCAGTGCTTTCTGAATCAGATCATAGAGTTCCTCTTCACTCTCAACCAGTTTCTTGAGTACAGTTGCAAAACGGGGTATTTTACCCATCGTGCCGCCAATAAAGAGCGTGTATCCCTGCCTGCCGATCACCCACGCTTCTCCCGGACAGTGCTGGGTACAAACACTACAGTTGATGCAGCTCTCCCGATCAATAGTATAACTGTATGCCCTTGTGCCATTACTGCCACTCTCTTGACGCCCGATGGCTTTGGCTGGACAATGCTGAAGACAGAGCTTGCAATCACAACATGACGTCGAAACCCATTCCGGCTCAATGGCGCCCCTGACGCCAATATCATTTTCATTTGCCTTGGTACAGTTATTGGCGCAACCAGTTACCGCCATCTTGAATTTCCCTGGCGCCTCCTGATTGAAAAACCGTGTATCAAGCTCTCGCGCGATCTTTTTCGTATCAATGCTTCCCCATTTGCAAGTAGCTTCTCCCGGACAGGCAACAATCACCCGTACCCTGGAACCTGATGCACCCATTTCAACCCCTGCAACCTGCAGAACTCGCCGGGCATTTTCGAGATTGTCATGATGAACATTATGGATTTCCATCCCCTGACGAGTAGAAAGATGCACAACACCTCTGCCATATTTTTCAGCAACCAATGCAATACATGCCAGTTGTGTTGCCGTCAAATCACCCGCAACGGCCTTCAGACGAATGAAATAATAGTCGTGCTGCTTCTGACGTATCATTCCCTCCCTGTTCAAGGAAGCCACAACAAGGGCAGGTTCCACCATGCTCTACAATTTGATTATATGTTTACAAGAGTAAAGGATGTTCTCAATCAGGCTGAAACAATCGGCAGAATTCGGGCTGCGATTAAATTAACAATCGTTAATAAACGCCATCAGAGACCACATCTCCAACCTTATCTCAAGAAATACCGTAAATATGGTATGGAAGAAAAGACAAAAAAAACATCCAGAAGAGACTGAAAAAAAATGCACCCGACAACACTTTTCTTCACTCTTCCGGATGTTCGGAGGAACATTATGACTTGATTCAGACCGAGGCGATGACAAGATTCGAACTTGTGAAAAAGAGTTTTGCAGACCCTTGGCTTAGACCACTCA
>CAIYWF010000271.1 GCA_903929845.1 uncultured Chlorobiaceae bacterium
AATGCGCTGGCTTGGCACCAGCAGGGTAGTCACGGCATCAACCAGCGTCGATTTTCCGGAGCCGATATCCCCCGTGAGAAGGGCGTTTTTCCCGCCCAGCTTGAGCGTCCAGACGCGCCCGTCGAAGGTGCCCCAGTTGAATATCTCAAGCCGTTGCAGCCGAAAACCGGCCAGACGGTCATCAGCAATAAATCCCATTTCAAGCGACTCACTCATCATCTCTCTCCATCCCTTTTACCGGACGCTGCAGGTATTCGTCAAGTCGTTTATCAAAATCGGCGAGCCATTGGGCATCGATAAAGGCCTTGATAATCCGGCGCACCTCGATCATCTGCCTCTCTCCGCGCAACCGGCGGATAAAACCAAGATCGGCGATTTTATTCAGCGTCGAATCGACTTGGTCGATCAACTTCACCTCATTGCTGGCGGCGGGAAGGAAAATCCTGATCAGCTCAACCACCTCGTCCCGCGAAAGAATCAGACGGGTGTCGCCAGCGCCCGCATCAAACTCGGCAAGTTTTTTGCGCAGCAGCGCCAGGAGCAGGCTGACGGGGTAGGAGAGTTGCCTGCGGGCCATCAGTCGGGGAGTGCTGTTCGTTCCCTCCGTTTCGCCCTCGGAATTTGATCGCAAAAAAGCGTATCCTTCAGACTCATCGAGAATTAACTCCAGACCAAGCACCGCCACGTAATCGCGAACGGCAGCCATCAGGCTGAGTAACAATCCCCATAATGCAGGGTTATCCTCTTGGTAGATCACCCCTTTCAACAGGGGAACCACGATTGTCGCAAGCTCCTGACCATGAAAAGGGGCTCCGCTGTTTTCACTCTCTGTATGGTTCATCATCCGTTTCTTAATAAGATAATACGCGGCAGGGTGGCCTCACGGGTTATGCCCGTCGAACTCTCCCATTGCACCTGCTCCTCTACCCCTTCGTCCACCGTCGTCCGTGGCCACTCTCCGGCAAGCTGCAGATAGGCCACCAGCTCGGCCAGCCCGTTGCGCAGAGGGTGACGCTCAACCACCTCCCCAAGGGTCACCTGGCTGCGCATCTGAAGTTCCAGACGAATATTTCGCAACAGCTCCGCCCGGTCGACCACCACCTGGGCGTAGAGCACGGCGGTATCAATCTCCGCATCTCCTTCATCAAGAGCGACTCCTGCAATCAATGGCTTGAAGGGAGGGCGATAGAGCGTTCTTTCGAGAGGCAGTTCGATGGCGGCAGAGGAGCCGTCAAGAGGCATGAAGCCGCCTGACGGGAGATCGACCCGCAAGTCAAGAGCCCGGGTTTCGATGTTGTGCAGAATATCCATGATGCGCCGGTTCTCAAGCCACGCCTTGTCATCAAGAAAGCGGCGCAACTGCTCGGAGAGGCGGGCCACCGTGCGCTGGGTATGCTCTCCAGCCTCCAGCCAGTCGTAGTGAACACGCCGCAGACGGTTGTCGGGGCGCATGGAGACAATCGGCGGCAAGGCCAGCACCTCCTCCAGAAGCAGACTCAGCTCCTCCTGGCGGGACTGCGACATGAGAAAGTCCCAGAATGCCCGGAAGCTTTTCCCCTGATCCGAATCGGCGATGGCATCACGTTCGCCCATGATCTGCTCCAGCAGCGCCCCTTTGGCACCCTCCCAGAGGGCAATGCGCTCACGCACGCGGCGGTCGAGGGTGCGAAAGTTGTGCTCCACTTCGCGAAAATCGGTCAACAACTCACGGGCCAGTTGCAGAAACTGCTGGAAGCGATCCTTCAGGCCGGTATCATCAAGCAGCGATACCTCACCGGCACGGATGCGGGCAATTTCGGCATCAATATCGTCACGACGCTTTTGCAGCTCCGCAATCCGCACCTCCGGGTCAGCCTGGCTTCCCGTGCTCATCTGCCGCAACAGTTCAAAGAGGGTAAGCAGCCTCGACTCGGTGCCCACAAAAGCACGCTCCGTCAAACTCTCCAGCCAGGCCAGCGCCTTTTCAGTGGAGGCCGTCAGGTCGAAGTGAGGCTCATCCGTCCCGTCCGGATAGAATTTGCGTAGCCACCCCTTGTCGTTTTCGGCCCACTCATTCAGGTAACTTTGCGCCGTACCGGGAAACTGGTCGGCACCAAGTTGCTGGCGCAAGGCAAAAAGCTCATCCTCCAGCGCCTCCACCAGATCGGCCTGCGAGAGAATCCGCACATTGGGCACAATAAAGACTCGGTGCAGAAACCCGGCCACCAGCGGCGCATGCTGGGCGCAAAGGAGGCGCCAGGCAGGATGGTTCTGACGGAGCAGGTTCAGGGTTGAGTAGTCGAGAGCCAAAGGTGCCGCGTTGATATTTGGTGGAAAGAGCGCCGCTGAATAGAGCGGGCTGGTTTTGGGGATGAATTTAAAGCTTTTTTTGTGGTTTTCTTTTGCTTTCAGGAAAACTTTATGGTCGGGTTTATTATGCTGGAGAGTTACTTACTGCGGTAAAAATTCTCCTTTTCTTGCCCTACATAAGGTTCTGTGGATCAACATCTATCATAAAAACAACTCCTGCAGATCGAAAGCGGGCCGTAATGTCGTCACTCATCTGTTTAATAAATTGTGGTGAGAGCTTGCCGCTTATGAGTTTGACGAGGACGTGGTAGCGGTAGCGATTTCTTATTTTGGCAATGCCTGCCGGTGCCGGGCCGAGGATTCGGCCACTTTCAGCCGGAAGGTGACGCACGAGGGTATCTTTGCAAAAAAGCGCTGCGGCTTCAGCTTGTTTTTCATCTTCTGAGGTGCATTCAAATTTTATGAGCCGGGAAGCAGGGGGGTAGAGCAGCCCCTGTCTTAGAGCGCTCTCCTGGAGAAAAAACTTTTCGTAGCTACCTTCGAGGAGAGCGGTAAAAACGTCGCTCTCTTTGTTGTACACCTGCAGGTAGACCTCGCCGGGCTTTGAGGCGCGTCCTGCGCGTCCGGCCACCTGCGTGAGGAGAGAAAATATTCGTTCTGATGCTCTGAAGTCGGGAATATTCAGCCCGATATCGGCCATAAGCACTCCGACCAGAGTGACTGCCGGGAAATCGAGTCCTTTGGCGACCATTTGTGTGCCAAGCAGGATGCGGGCTTTGCGGTCGTGAAACGCTTTCAAAATTCGTCCGTGAGAGCCTTTTGCTGTTGTGGTGTCAACATCCATCCGAAGGATTTTTTCTTCGGGAAAGAGCGTTTGCAACTCCTCCTCAATACGCTCGGTGCCGCTGCTTTTGAAAAAAAGTTCGGTCGATGAACATTTTTCGCATGATGCCGTGTAGCGTTCCGTATGGCCGCAGTAGTGGCAGCGGAGATGTTTTTGGGTGGAGTGGTAGACGAGAGGAATATTACAGAATTTGCAGAGAGGGATATGGCCACACTCGAGGCAGAAGATGCTTCCTGCAAATCCGCGTCTGTTTTGCAGGAGAATGACCTGCTCGTTTTTTTTCATGCGAAGCGCTATCTGGCGGTAGAGCAGCTCCGAAATTGAAGAAGAAGCCTTTGGATTATCTTTCATCCAGATCAGGCTGATGACGGGCATGGTTGCTCCATCAATCCGTTCAGGCAGATTGACAAGGGTGTATTTGCCATTACGGGCGTTCTGGTATGATTCGAATGATGGTGTTGCAGTGCCGAGTACGCAGATTGCCTTGCTGAACATTGCTCGCATGACCGCAGTGTCCCTGGCATGATACCGGGGATTTCGGTCTTGTTTGTAGGCGGGGTCGTGTTCTTCGTCGACAATGATTGCTCCGAGGTTGTCGAGAGGTGCAAAAATGGTTGAACGGGCGCCAAGTGCAATTTTTGTTTTTCCTTTCCGAAGGCTGTGCCAGGCATCATATTTTTCCTGGTTGCTCATGGCGCTGTGGAGAATGGTTATGTCGTCATGAAAATGCTCACGGAACCGGCCTGCTGTTTGCGGAGTCAGGGCAATTTCAGGCACAAGAACAATTGCGGTTTTTCCTGCGGCAAGGACTGTTTTCAAGAATTCTATATAGACCAGGGTTTTGCCACTGCCAGTAACACCGTGCAAGAGAAAGGTAGTGTATTCCTGCTTTTCAAAAGCGCATCGGAGTTGGTCAAGAGCCTGGTTTTGTAAAGTTGAAAGAGTTCTTTGCGCTTGCGGTTTTTCAGCAAATCCGGTTGAGAAATTGCTTGTAACCTCTCTCTGAACTTTTTCAGCAAATCCTTTTTTTACCAGTATGTTGAGAGTCTCTCTTGATGCGCCGATGGTTTCAGGAAAAGCGTATTCGGGGAAAAGAGATGCCAGTGCCTTTAGTGCTTCAAGCTGTTTTGGGGAGGTCTTGAGGCTTGTTTCTGCCTCTTCCGGCAATGAGTTGGTGAAAGAGTAGGCTGTTTTCTGTTTTGGTTTAGTAGACAAAAATTTTTTGGTCAGGAAAAGATGTCCACCCCGTTCAAGTTCAGAAAGTGTGCGGTAAAGTTGTTTTTTACCAAGCTGCCGCTGAAGCTGGAGAAGAGTCAGTCGCTTCTCCGTGGTCATGATTTTCAGGATTGAACGCCGGAGTGCAGTGTTGATGATTTTCGGGACTTCAGCGTTGAGTGCAAAGCCGGTCATTTCAATAACATCATGAACGGTTGTCCGAACTGCTGCCGGGAGAGCGCAGGTGAGTGTGTCGATTCTACGGGTGAGATAATAGTCGGCCATCCACTCTGTCAGTTGCAGGAGAGAGTGGTTCAGAACGGGGCGACCGCCGTAGAGTACGTCAGATATTTCTATGTTGCTGGAGTTCTCTCCGTCAGGTTCTTCCTTGAGACTCAGAATGTAGCCGATCGAAACAGTTCCATTTCCTTTTTGCAGAGAAACCAGCACCATGCATCCTGACTGAATATCATCTTTCAGAGTATCAGGTATGACGACGATAAACGGTTCTCCCCTGAAAATTTTTTCTGAAACAGTCAGTGCATACATAGTGATGAATTAAAAAAGCCAGTACCCTGGTACTGACTTTTTTAAATTGAAGATTTTGAGCCGGATGCTCAGGAAACAAGAGCTTCAAGAATCCTGTCGCGGATCTCCTCAACTTTTCCGGTTCCCTGAACCTTGTGAAAACGCGGAGCGTCAGTGGTCCCATTCTGTGAAAAGCTCATATAGTACTCAATCAGCGGGGCAGTTTGTGCATGATAAATTTGAAGCCTTTTTTTTACGGTTACCTCGTTATCGTCCTCCCTTTGGATAAGAGGCTCTCCGGTTTCATCATCAATATTCTCTCTTTTTGGGGGATTAAAACGTACATGGTAGGTTCTGCCAGAAGAGAGATGTACACGGCGACCGCTCATGCGCTGAATAATGTCATCATCGTCAACACTGATTTCAACGATATGGTCGATGAGGATTCCATCATTTCTTAATGCTTCGGCCTGGGCAAGTGTCCGGGGAAAGCCGTCAAACAAGCATCCATTGGCACAATCCGCCTCTGTCAGACGCTCTTTGACAAGGCCGATAATGATCTCGTCGGATACAAGCTGTCCGGCATCCATAACTTTTTTGGCGGCAATACCCAAAGGCGTTCCAGCGCTGACGGCAGAACGAAGCATGTCGCCTGTCGATATCTGCGGTATATCAAGGTTTTTTGATATAAAGTTCGATTGTGTGCCTTTTCCGGCTCCAGGTGCTCCCAGTAAAATAATTCTCATCAAACTGTTTTTATTGGTTTTTTTTTGTGGTCACAATTATAATTTTTGGCTTCGAAGGTATTGTCTCATTTTCTGTTCTGTCAGTTACATTGGCGTTTTCGGATGAAAGCTGATTTTCCTGGAGAGTCGGCTCACCATTTTTCGGGGTTGGCTTGAGCAGGATGGTCTGTGCAACAGCCTTTTTTTTGAACTCAATTGTTGTTGATTTTGGGCTGCCTTCGGGTTTTGGTTGATGCTGCAAATGGACTTCATTAAACATTTGTTGCGAAGCTGCAGCAACTCCGAGAGTATCCAACGAACGGTATTGGTAGTCCTCTTCCTTGATCTGCTCCTCCCTGAATTCAAAATCCAATGCTCCCAGCATCATTCTAATAGCCCTGCGGCTTTCTCCGAGGTCTCCCTTTGATTCAATACGTGTTTCTGCTTTGGCATTGACCGTCGTAATTGGGCGGTCATTGATATCTTTTTCCTCAAGAAGTCCGAAGGTGACATTGATTTTTAAACCGAAAAGGATAAATGAACTTATCTCGGCGCGAATGGTGTTCATCCCGCCTACGGCTGTTTTTTCACTTATCAGACTCCACCCTATCCAGTGATCAATTTTGTTGAGAATAAACTCTGAGATGTCGGAGACCGGTTTGTCGTACCGTCGTACCTTCAGTTCCTCAAAAACAGGTTTTTCTGAGGTGTGCGTCGCATTGATGGTAAGGCCAAGGCAAGCTTTTTGAAATTCAATTTTGAAAGGAATAAAATCGATCAACTCCATAATTTGAGAATGTTAAGAGATTATTGCGGTTTCCCATACCTAGTTGTTGCCAGTTGCCCGCATGCTGCATTAATGGTCGTTCCATAACTTTTTCTGACCGTTACATGCAGTCCTGAATTAATGAGGTATTGCTGGAACTGTTCCCTGATAGCATCGGAAACAGGGCTGAAGTTGATATTAATGATTGCATTGTAATCAATCAAATTAATTTTGCATAAAAAGCTTCTGGAAAATTGTGCGAGCTTTTTAGCGTCGTCGAGAGAGTCATTGATACCTTTAAGGAGCATATAGACAATGGTAACAGGTGTTCCCGTCGATGCCGTATATTCCGCAAGTGATTTGCTAAGCTCTTTCAGGGGATATTGCCGTGCGGCTATGGGCATGAGTGATTCGCGTTTCTGCTGATCGGCGGCATGAAGTGAGACTGCAAGTTTTGTTTTCATGCCTGACTTTCCGATTCGCTGAATTTCTGGAATTACTCCAACTGTTGAAATGGTTATTTTTTTCTGCGAAAGGCAAAAGTTGTAATTTCTTGAACTCAAGGTTTGAATGGCTTCAATAACGTTATCCGAGTTCAGCAGAGGTTCTCCCATTCCCATAAAAACAATATTGGTAATGGCCGTGCCAGGCTCTTTGCCGGCAAGCATCTCATTAAGGGCATATATTTGCCCGGTAATCTCTCCGGCGCTGAGATTGCTCCGGAATCCCATCTTGCCTGTTGCACAGAAATGGCATTGAAAAGGACACCCGATCTGTGATGAGACACACGCGGTTCTTCTCCCTGCAGAGGCAATGAGTACACTTTCCACCATTTCGTTATCGGTGAGTTTCAGCAGGATTTTTTTTGTTGGATTATCGCTGTTTTCTTCAAGACTTTCATGTTGATCAATGAGTTCTGGATGAATGATTGAGAAGGTTGCCGAAAGTTTTTTGCGTAATGCCAGGCTCAGCGTTGTCATGTCATCAAAACTTGAAGCATAGTGGCTGAAAAGCCATTGGTGAATCTGGTTTGCCCTGAATTTTGGTTCTCCTATCAAGGTGATTGCTTGCTGAAGTTCCTGGAGTGTCAGATCTGTGATGTTAGTCTGGGGTGAGGTCATTGATATCATCTGTGCCAGATTTGTGAAAAAAAAGCAGTATACCGTACAAATTATATAAAACGAGGAAAAAAGCATAGATTAGAGTTTTGCTTTATTAAAGTTATCACCAAGTAATGATAGTTCCTGAGTATGGTCGGACGCTTAAAGCCGAGGAATGGTCTCCGGTCATCGATATGCTGCTTGTAGGTCAGCATTTTGTTCTTACAACCCATGAAAATTCTGATGGTGACGGCCTCGGAAGTGAGGTGGCCCTTGCATTAGTGCTCAAGGCTCTCGGCAAAGAGGTTTCTATTGTCAATCCTACTGAAGTTCCTCCGAACTACCTTTTTCTCAAGCGGTTATATCCCATGGCACTTTTTGATAACAAAAGTGAGGAGGCTATTCAGGAGCTGTCGCTTTGTGATGTTGTCGTTCTTCTTGATGCCAATTTGCGGGACAGAATGGGCTCTCTCTGGCCTCATGTAAGCTTTTCGCAAGAAATTGGCCGTTTGAAACTTGCCAGTGTCGATCATCATCTCGACCCGGATGATTTCTGTGATGTTATGGTTTGTGAAAATTATGCATCATCTACTGGTGAACTTGTCTACGGTCTTATTTACGCGCTTCAGGAAAGGCTGGGTCGTGAGCTGTTTACTCCTGAAGTTGCCGAAGCGCTTTATGTTGCAGTTATGACGGATACTGGTTCGTTCAGATTTCCCAAATCAACGCCCTATGTATATCAGCTTGCCGGAGATCTCGTGAGCAAGGGAGCTGATGCGGCCGAGATTTACGACAGGATTTATAACTCTCTGACGCCCAATGCACTCAAGCTTCTTGGCGCGGCCCTTAGTGCTATTACAATTCTTGATAATGGCAATATTTCATGGCTCTTCATATCGCAGGATATGCTCAAGTTGACTGGAAGCAAACTGTTTGATACCGATCTTATCATCCGTTACCTTTTAAGTGTTCCTTCGGTTCGTATTGCTGTTCTGATGGTTGAGATGCAGGATGGAAGGACCAAGGCGAGTTTCAGGTCTCGTGGTAACATTTATGTCAATCAGTTGGCGAAAAAGTATGGGGGTGGTGGTCACATGAATGCTGCCGGATGTCTTTTCCCGTTTTCTTCCGATAAAGCTCAGAAAGTACTGCTGGAAGATCTCAGGCTGTTTCTTCAGGAATCACAACAAGTAAATATCATACGTTAACAGTATTATAGAATGTTATGAAAGTAAAAGTAACAAAAAGTGATCTTCAAAGCGTCTCTACTGATCTTCTTGTACTGCCGTTCAGCAGCGTTGATCTCAACAAAGAGGCAGGACAGGCGCTTGCTGAAATCGGATTTGATGTTCGGGTATTGAAAGATTTTAAGGCGGAGGCTGGTGAGGTTGTTGTGTTGTATGGTGGCAGGACGGAATATTCAGCGGCAAGGATTGCAATACTGGGAATTGGAGAAGGAAAAACCATTGATGATTGGCGCAAGGCAACAGTTTCTTTTGCCTCTAAAGCAACAGATTTGAAAATAGAAAAAGTTGCAGTAGACTGTTCTCGTATTGAGGCGCTCTCTGCTGCTACCGCGCAGCCTGTTGCGACGCTTGTCGCGGCCCTTGTCGAGGGCTGTTTTTCCGGGTCGTACCGCTTTGATTGCCTGAAAAGTGGCAAGCTTGATAAAAAAAGCTCTGGAGAGAAGTCGAAAGGTATTGCCGAACTGCTTATAAGGGTTAATTCCGGGGTTTTTGATGAGGCGGAAAAAGGAGCTGTGGACGGAAAAATTATTGGTTCTTGCCAGAAGATGGCTAAGGATATGGTTAATCTTCCAGGAAATCATCTGCATGCAGGAGATATTGCAAAAGCCGCCATGGATTCCGGGAAAAAATATGGTTATGAGGTGACGGTTTTTCATAAAAAGGAGATAGAGGCACTTAGTATGGGCGGTCTGCTTGCGGTGAACAAGGGCAGCCATCATCCACCAACCTTCACTGTGCTTGATTATAAGCCAAAAGGAAAAGTCAAGGCGGTAATTGCTCTTATCGGTAAAGGAGTTACCTTCGATTCGGGCGGGATTTCGCTCAAGCCTTCTGAGAATATGGGGGAGATGAAGTCAGATATGTCTGGTGCTGCCAGTGTGTTGGGAGCTGTTGAGGCTGCTGCCCGTTTTGAACTGCCACTTCATGTTATAGGGTTTATTCCCGCAACAGACAATATGCCTGGCAGTACAGCCCAGCAGCCTGGTGATGTTATTACTACTTACTCGGGAATTACGGTTGAAGTTGGCAATACGGATGCTGAAGGACGACTGATTCTGGCCGATGCTCTGAGCTATGCAAAAGAGAAGTACAACCCAGATGTCATTGTTGATGTTGCGACACTGACAGGAGCCTGCATTGTTTCACTTGGCTATGCAGTAGCCGGTCTTTTCTGCAACAATGACAAGTTGGCTGAAGAGATTTATCAAGCTGGTCAGCAGTCAGGTGAAATGGTATGGCGGATGCCTCTTTGGGATCTTTATGGCGAACAGATAAAGTCTGATGTTGCTGATGTCAACAATACCGGTGGGCGTGGCGCAGGATCGGTTACTGCCGCCAAGTTTCTTGAGAAATTCATCGATGGACATAAAAACTGGGCTCATATTGATATTGCAGGTCCTTCGTTTACTCCAAAAGGTTCAGGAAAAGTAAATGGAGGGACTGGTTTTGGTGTTGGTCTTCTTGTTGAATTGCTGAAAAAATGGTCTTGATAGTACAAGCTTTGCAAGAGTAGATCATCAACCTGAACGACTATGATGACTGTACCCCACAATCCTGTAGTGATTATTCCTGGAGTTCTCTTTTGGGATACACTGTACGATACGATGAAAGAGGCGATTGCAGTGTATATACCTCAAGAGAGAGTCGCTGTTGCGCCAGTAACTCTTGTTGACTGGATAGGATTTCCTCCATCACCGGAAAGATCCACAAACCGGGTCATGAAAGTAGTTGACCGCACAGTCAGGGAAATGGGACGGAAATTTCCTGGTGAGCCGATAACCCTTGTGGCTCATAGCGGGGGAGGTTCAGTTGCGATGGTTTACTTGCTTGAAAAAACGTTTCAGGGGGATGTTTACCACCCGGGGAAGCATGTTGGAAAGCTGATTACTCTCGGGACCCCTTTTCATACCCATGAATATTATGCAAAGATAAAGACAGATTTTATCTTCAGCCATCTGAATGCGGATTTTTTTGAGCGTTGTCATGTTGTTTCTGTCGTCAGCGATAAGTATTATGGCAATCCTTATGGGAGTATCGTCGAAAAAATGTGCTTCAGGTTTTACAAAAGCGTTCTTGATGAGGGCAATATGAGAGGAGACGGGATTGTTCCCGCAAAAAGCTGTTTTCTTGAGGGTGCTGAAAATGTTACTATTCCTGATGCAGAACATTTGCCAACACCATATACCAGGTGGTATGGTACAAAAGAGGGGGTTAATCAATGGATTCAATGGCTTTAAGGGAGAGAAGACTCAGGGGTGCCGGTGTTGCTTTTTTTGTGTTCCTTTTGCTTCTCGCGTCTTGCAGTCCAGAGAAGCAAAAGCATGATCCCCAGCAGGAGCATATAGAATCAATGATGGCGATTCTTGCTCAGGTACAGAAAAATCTTGGCCGGATTCAACAGAAAGAGTCGGTTGTTGAACGTCTTTCTTCCGGGATTGAAGGCAAAGAAAGTCAGAATGTTGAGCAGATTGGCAAGGATATTGCTTCCAGTATCCGGTTTATTGATTCAACGCTTGTGGCAAGCAAAAATCTTGTCCGGAAGCTAGAAGAGGAGAACAGGTCATCCTCCTATCGTGTAGAATCTCTTGACCGACTTGTGTCGGAACTGCAAGTTGCTATTAATACAAAGGACAGCGAGGTGAACATCCTCAAGGGTCATGTTCAGAAGCTTAACAAACAACTTTCCTCTCTTATGGCAACAGTTGATGTTCTGGATGAGTATATCCAGAATCAGGAAGTTCAGCTTTATACGGCCTATTACATTTCCGGGACCTTTAATGAACTTGTGGACAAAGGTGTTCTTGTGCGTATCAATCCGTTTGAGAAGCTTTTTGGCAGTGAGTACCGTCTTGCGCCGGATTTTAATGTCAATCGCTTCAAAAAAATTGATATTACAGAAACAAAAGATCTGTTTTTCGATAAGCCACTGAAGAACCTGAAAATTATAACACCACATACTGTAGGTTCTTACGAACTGGTCGGGGGTAAAACCTCATCGCTGCTCCTTATCCGCGATGAAAGTGCTTTCTGGCAAAAATCCAGATGTCTGGTGATCGTTGTAGAATAGATAAAAAAATGGGTAACCATGAAAATAACCATATTCGGATCAGGTTATGTCGGACTGGTGACCGGTGCCTGTTTTGCAGAAGTCGGTAATGACGTGCTTTGTGTTGATATTGACCAACAGAAGATTGAAAGTCTCAGGGAGGGCAAGATTCCTATCCATGAGCCAGGTCTGGATGAAATTGTTGTCGAAAACATCAGGGAAGGTCGTTTAAAATTTACTTCGGATATTCGGGAAGGGGTTGAATTCGGGCTGTACCAAATCATTGCTGTTGGAACACCTTCCGATGAAGATGGCTCGGCGGATTTGCGCCATGTCCTCAGCGTTGCCGAAAGTATTGGGACTTTGATGCAGGAGTACCGTATCGTTATCAATAAATCAACGGTACCGGTTGGTACGGCTGATCTTGTCCGGGAAAAAATAAGCTCGGTTCTTGCCGAGAGACAGGTAATTATTGATTTTGACGTTGTTTCAAACCCCGAGTTTCTCAAAGAGGGCGATGCGGTTAATGATTTCATGAAGCCCGAGCGGATCATTGTTGGGGTTGATGATCCGCGAACCAAAGAGTTACTGCGTTTTCTTTATTCTCCATTCAATCGCAGTCATGAGCGTTTTATCGCCATGGATATTCGTTCAGCCGAACTGACCAAGTATGCCGCAAACGCCATGCTTGCGACAAAAATCAGTTTTATGAATGAAATTGCCAATATTGCCGAACGGGTTGGGGCCGATGTTGAAGCCGTAAGAAGGGGTATAGGATCGGATTCAAGGATTGGATTCTCTTTTATTTATCCTGGCGTCGGCTATGGAGGTTCCTGTTTTCCCAAGGATGTGCAGGCGCTTGAAAGAACTGCCCACAAGCATGGTTATCATTCACGGATTCTGCAAGCGGTTGAGGCGGTCAATCATGACCAGAAAAGCTCTATTGTCAGGAAAATCAGAAAGCATTACGGTAATGATATTACTGGTAAGGTTTTTGCTCTTTGGGGACTTGCCTTCAAGCCGAATACTGACGATATGCGTGAAGCTCCAAGTCGCAGGGTGATTGCAGAGCTTCTGGGAGAAGGTGCAAAGGTAAGAGTTTATGACCCGGTTGCCATGGATGAAGTCAGAAGGATATACGGTGAGTGTGATGGAATTTTTTACGCATTGAACCCTGAGGATGCGGTGAAAGGTTCCGATGCGCTTGTGGTTCTGACCGAATGGCTTGTTTTCCGCAGTCCGGATTTTGATATGATAAAAAGAGATCTCAGCAATCCTGTAGTTTTTGACGGAAGAAATATCTATAGCCCGGAATTTATGGAGCAGTTGGGATTTACCTATTATTCAATTGGTCGCCCGCCCCGAGGAGTGAAATAAACTTATTGCCAAAGCCTGTAAAAGTGTTGCAGGGGGCCATTTCCGTTTCCGAGACTGTAGTTTATTCCTGCCTCCAGCGCCCCGTCAATATAGGTTTTAGCTTTTTTTACAGCATTGTCAGTACTTTCTCCTTTGGCCATAAATGCAGCAATGGCTGATGAGAGTGTGCAGCCGGTTCCATGGTTGTTGCTGGTGATGATTTTTTTTGAGCTGAACCAGAAAAAACGATTCTCATAGAATAGACAGTCACGACATTCGTTGCTTCCGCCATGGCCCCCTTTCACCAGGACGGAGGCCGCTCCTGTTTTATGAAGTTGCACAGCCGCATCCTCTATCTCTTGCTTCGTTTCCAGCGGTTGTCTCATGCCAGTGAGGAGAGCGGTTTCCGGCAGGTTCGGCGTAATCAGGGTGGCAAGGGGGAAAAGTTCTGCTATCATGAGAGGAATAGCCGCTGGAGGGAAAAAAGTGGTACCTCCCGAAGAACTGAGAGCAGTGTCCAGAATGACAGGAGGTTTATGCTTCAGCTCACTCAGTAATGACGCCACGGTTTTGATGATGGCGGCACTTCCAAGCATACCGATTTTTACTGCGTCTATTGAGATATCAGCGTTAATGGCCCTGAATTGATCA
>CAIYWF010000272.1 GCA_903929845.1 uncultured Chlorobiaceae bacterium
CAACAGTCTTTTCTGCACCCGATAAACTTGATGCCCTGAACAGGCTTATTCATCCCAGGGTCTCCAATGAGTTTCGTAAAGCTGTTCTTGAAGCAGAGCAACAGGGGATAAAAATTATGGTAAAAGAAGCGGCGATTCTTTTTGAGTCGGGCGGAAATGAGGGGCTTGACGTCGTGATTGTCGTGGTGGCTGATATACAGGAGCGGCTTGAGAGGGCCGTGCAGAAGGGTATGGGTCAGCGTAAGGAGATTATGCGACGTATTGCAACGCAGTGGCCACAGGAAAAGTTGATTGCCAAAGCCGATTATATCCTTTTCAATAAAGGTTCCCTGGATGATCTGAAAAAAGAGACGGAAGCACTCTACAGCACCCTGCTGTCTGCCGCAGCATCAGCCTGCGATAACACCTGAGAGTGCAGGAAGCAAGACGCTCTGCCAGGTCGACGCGAATCCGGCAAGGGTGATACCGCGAATGGTGTTGGGGCTCCTGTTATCATCATTTCAGCGCGGCATTGTTGCGGTTGACCTGGGCTGAAATAAGGATACTGAGCTCATACAGCAGGATCATCGGAATGCCTATGATAAGCTGGGTGACTGCATCAGTTGAAGGGGTGACCACAGCAGCAACAATCATAAGAACAACAATGGCATGTTTGCGGTAAAACCTCATAAAGGCTGGCGTCAGGAGCCCTATTTTTGAAAGGATGTAAGAGACAAAGGGGAGTTCAAAAACAAGTCCGGCTGTCAGAAGTGTGCCCATAAAGAAGCTGACATAGTCCTGTACAGAGATGTTGTTTTTGATCAGTGTTGAGCCGAAGCTGGCAAAAAACTGCAGAGAAACAGGCAGAAAGACAAAATAACCGAAGGCTATGCCGGAAAAGAAGCAGAGAGAGATGAAGAGGATGGAAAATCGTCCTGCCTTGCGTTCGTGTTCGTGCAGGCCTGGAGCCACAAATTGCCATATTTGCCAGGCGAGGAAGGGAAAAGAAATAATAAAGCCGGCAAAGAAGACTACCTGAAAGTAGAGGGAGAGCTGTCCGTATGGAACAAGGTTTTGCAGTACCAGAGATTGGCTGCTACGTTTGAGCGGTCCGATAAGAATCTCGTTGACCAGAAAATCGGCATAAGAAGCACATAATACTGTAGCAACAAGCAATACGAGACCGGACTTGATCAGTCGTGATCGAATTTCCTCGAGATGCCCGATGAAATTCATCCCCTTGTCCGGTTCGGACTCTATGTCGGTTATGCTCTGGGGGCTATCTTCAGGGAGCTCCAGTGGTGGTGTCGATTCTGTTTCCTGGGTCATTACGTGGTTTGGGATGGAAATGATTATTTTGATGCTAATAATAGCAACAAAGCCACACGTACACAAGAAAATGTTTTACCCCAGCTTATTATATGTAGTTGACTCATTTTTTTTGCTCCCTGAAAATGTTATACTTTAAGTCGTTTGATGGAATTTGTCATGAAAAAAGTCCGGGGAATTGGTGAATATCAAGGATGTTACTGCATCGGTAATCGATGAAATTGAGTTGTTTCAGCAGAAGTACAAACAGGTACTTTATGCTCGAAATACGCTGGTTGACAAGGTTTCCCGTTATGTACTCAAGCAACAGGGCAAGCAGATTCGGCCTGCCATGGTTCTGCTTGCGGCCAAGTTGTGTGGTGGAGTTACAGAGTCGAGTTATCGGGCGGCTATCATGGTTGAACTGTTGCATTCAGCAACACTGATTCATGATGATGTGGTGGACGGTGCTGAAATGAGACGCTGATTGCCTTCGATTAATTCCTTGTGGAAAAATAAGATATCGTTACTGATGGGCGATTATCTGCTTTCCAGAGGTCTCCTTTACTCTCTTGAACACAAAGACTATGGTTTTCTCCATCTGGTTTCGGAAGCGGTCCGCAGGATGAGTGAAGG